>MKSK01000008.1 GCA_001897225.1 Chlamydiales bacterium 38-26 | reverse complement strand
ATGATAAATTAGTCGATGGTGAAGAGGAAGAAGTGGAAATTTTTAAAAAATACAAACTTTTTATGGACTTAGAATTTCCTGATCCAGATGTCTCTGAAAAAGCAACAGCTCTCGATGAGGGTTGGGTGATGTGTCCTACTTGTATTGATGCTTGGCAGCCTAATTCCCTGGATGGCATGACTATATGTCCCATATGCCATCAAGTCATGCACAACCCTTTTTATGAGGGATAAATGTGATACCACGTATTTGTGTATCCATGTATTTTAAAGTTTTTTGATCCTATACCCCATCTTATTTTTTAAAATTTCCTTTATTAAAAATGCATGACAAGATATTTTTTTCTCCTGCTCGTTACTGGATGATGACAAGGCTGTCATTCAGATTAGATAATCACTCCAAACTTTAATTAAATAGGATTTACGCATGTTTAGCTGGTCTAAAGACGCCTCGATTGAAGTAGATGTACCCCTAGAAAAATTTTGGGAATTATGCATAAATCCTTCTCATTGGATTTACCAAGAGAGATTCGAAAGTTGTAAACTAGAAGGAGAATTTGCTGTTGGATCAAAAATCTTTTTAAAATTAAAGAATAAATCTATTTCTCTTACTTGGGTGATAAAAGAATACGAAAAAAATAAATATTATAAAGTACGGTTCTCCAGACTTCTTGCGACCCAGGAGAACACCCTTTTCATTAGAGAATCTGAAAATGGCAAAACTGTAATAACCATCAAGATAGAGACCTTAGGATTCTTAGCGCCTTTCGTTCATTTGATGAAAAAAAGTACGGAAAAATTATTGAGAGATTATACCGATCTCTTTGTGAACAATATTGTTCAAGTATATAACGATAGGAAAAGAATTACTGACAGGATGAATGATGCTTATTAAATGTATATCAAAATATGGTAAAGATCTGCCAGCAGAACTCATCAATAGTCAGACAGGCTTTACGAAAAACACGGAATTTGATCTTGAAGTCAACCAGCAATTTAAAGTTTACGCCCTAGTCTTTTACTCTGGGTATGTTTGGTACTTTATATGTCCAATGCCGTCTGATAAGATTCCTTTTTGGTACCCATCTCCCCTATTCGTCACCCTGGATAATAGAATGTCTAGGTATTGGGTTTATTCCACAAACACCGATGAGTATGCAACCCCCATAAGAGGTCTGATCACTTTTCCAGAATGGGCGAATGATCCATCTTATTATGATTATCTTGTAGATAGAGAAAAAATTGAAGTGGAGATTTTTAAAAAATACAAACTTCTCATGGACATAGAATTTCCTGATCCGGAGGTCACTGAAAAAGCAACAGCTCTTGAAGATGGTTGGGCGATGTGTCCCACTTGCATTGATGCCTGGCAGCCTAATCCCCTCGATGGAATGACGGTTTGTCCTATCTGCAACCAAACCATGCACAATCCCTATTACAGAGATTTTTTTACTACCCATCAGGTCAATTCATTGACTTAAGTTGGATAAAATTTTCAAAAAAACTACTGACGAGAACTATGACTGAATAACTCAAAGAATTATATGATCGAATCCCACACCTATGATTCACTCCACAATCTCGTGTACCCCTATGAACTGATTTTTATTTTTGACTCTGATCAGTCCAAATTCAAGGAATAAAATGAATACTCCATGGTATCAAGTTGTTATCTCTACAGAACCCACAAGTAATAACCTATCAAAAATTATGAAAATGATCGTAGATCATTTGAAGTTAAATTTTATCATTTTGAATGATATTCAAGGCAACGGAGAAAATTGGTTAATTCACATATTACAAAATCATGAGGATCACCCGTTAAGAATTAAAGACTTTATGAGTATGCTGAATGATGTTCATAGATTTGAATGGGGGGATTTTTTCTTGTTTCAGAGCTACCCTGAAAACTGGGGTTCACCCGAAAGATGCGATTACTCTTTTTTAATAAATCAAACAGATACCACCCTTAGAGCCATCGATCAGGGATATATCTACATCTACACGCCAGATGAATTGATTGTGCAAAAAATTAAAGAAAATTCCGATATTGAAAGTTTTAAAATTGATTCTCTAGATCGTTTAGATTACCCTTATTAGGATGTACAGATAGATACAATCTAAACACATGCCTGAAAAATTTTGGAGCAATGGGATTTGCAGTCTATGGTGATCAAATCACAAGTAGGAGAATTTGATGAATAAGATTGTGTCTTTGAAAAAGTATAATCACTTGAACCCCTTTTGGTCTTATTTAATTCAGCATAATAATCTTAATCTATCCGTAGAAGAGGTGATAAAAGCGTATAAAGGTTTTGAAGCTGAATCAATCCAATTTTATTCTCTTGCAGATTACAAAAATCTTCCTTGGACGGGCTTAAAAAATGACCTGTTATTTTTATATCTATCTACGGAACCTTCACCCATCCCCTTCCAAATAAAATCTGAATTTTATCACCTGGGCTATGATTTCGGTATCTGTGAAGTCGATTGGACCGTGTACTCATCCATTTTCAACGAAGTACTCTTTGGAAATATTCAGGATCTAATCTCTTATAAAGATCAATTAAATGAAAATCTACTTTTTAAAGACAGAGCGACAGCAGAAAGCTATAGAGAATTTCATCACATTTTGTACAACAACCATATCGACGTTGAACATGATGAAGCCATGTGCATCTATGAAGTTTGGGGTAGAACACCTTAAGCTTCTATAGCTGGAATTTTCTTGTAATTTTTTTTAACTCCTTGTCCTCAAATCGCAACATTTTCATTCGCATTTGAAGCTACAAACATTAAGCATGATAGAATAAGAATCGAAAACTGAATGGCTTTTATTTGCGTATCCTTTAATTGAGACTGCCACACATAAAACCATCAATCCCAAATGCTATCTTTTTTATTCCATGATAGAGAATAGAATCAGAATAGCGCCCAATCCGCAAAAGATAACTGTGATGATTTCTGTGATAATGAATAATCAATAATCGTTAACTGAACCTGAGTGTTTTTGATCGCTCTAGAGACAAAAAGCGCCTTACATAATAAATTTAAAAAGAGGAACAACTGTCACAAAGATTTAGAAAATCCATTTTTTATCATACGTGCTGTGCGTTCTCCTGACTCGCAGGCGGCTTCCATGGTACCCGGAATATCCAGTAGAATCGAAGCATGTTCGCCTGCAAAATAAAGCTGATTACCTATCGGTTTAAAAAGAGTTTTAACTTTTTCGCCTTCGACTTCGTCGATAGACGTTAATAAGACTTCTTGCCCTGGAGCGATATAGGAATAGGACCCTTTGACATAAGGATCGTTTGGCCAGCTGTACCCCACAGGACCCTGGTACTTTTGCATGGCTTCATCCTGCGCATAGACAGGTCTGACTAACGGTGGACAGAACTTCCCAAATCCACGTTCAAGCACGGGACGTTCTCGCAGATAAGCTTCAGTGATGGTCTTGCTTGAAAATTGCCCAGCATCCCCCGTAAAGTAGAGCGTTAAAACATTTGGATCCGCGAAGAAACAACCCATCTGATCATCTATAAAGGTCATTTTTTCTGGGGGAAGTTGAGAAAAAGGAATTAAAATCTTGGCGTTTTTTCCATATTGAATACTTTTAATCAGCTCCAATTGTTTTTGGGGAATGACTGTTTCTTCAAAAGTAATATCCTTATAAATGGAACAAGGCAGCGTTAGAACTAGAATATCTGCCTTTACGTGTTGCTCATTTTGGAAAGTAAGAATGTATTCCCCTTCCACATTCTTAGACACGGCACGAAGAGGCCTATTAAGATGGATTTTTTCGCCTAAGAGTTGAGCTAACTTTTCTGGAAGAATTTGATTCCCCTCTTTAAGGGAGATCATCTCTACATAATTTTCTTCATGCGCATGACCTGGATGTACCGCACAAATTCCCCCCAGGAGCATCTGATATAACGTACCCATATAGAGCAGAGATAACTTTTCAGGTGGAGCTCCTTCATAAGCGGCCAATCTAACAGATAAAGCGTTGTATAAGATGCTCTTTTCTTCAAAAAGAGCATCTAATACATCGCGCATATTGTTAGCGCTTGATGCAACTTCCTCTAACTTGGATTTAAGATTCGCTGGATCAACTAGATTCTTTCTTAGGGTGGATTCTGATAAAAACTCTTCTCCATTAAAGTAACTAAAGGAAAGGTGATTACGGTGCGTTTTAATTTCCAGATTCAGCTCATCGATCAAGCGTTGTATGTTCTCTGCCGAACCCCCATCACTGAGGTTTTGCCCGCCTAGTTCCACGCTCTCAGCACCCACTTGGGCAGTTAAAATGCGTCCGCCTACCCGATTTCTAGCTTCATACACGTGGACATTGGCCCCTTGTTGATGCAGCCGATAAGCAGTCGTTAACCCCGCAAGGCCGGCTCCCACAATCACAATCGTAGGTTTTTTAGATTCGGTAGAAAATGTAGTCATCATTAAAGAGCTATGAAAAATTTTAAATTAAGTATAGATATTAGTTGAACACGCTTTTTTATGTCTTGTAGATTTCAAAAAAAACTCCTCAATTTATTCACATCTAAACTTGACTTTTTTGGAGAGCATAGATTATGAAAATTCTAAATTTTATTTATAGGTTAAATCTTTATGTCAGTTCAAAACGTATATCGAAACTACAATAATGGTGCATACGAGCTCAAAAAAGTGATAAAAACCGACGATGAGGGGCACAGAGAAATTGAGGTCGTTAATCGTAGCATTTTTGGTCCAATTCCGCGCCAGGAGCTCCTGTCGATTATTCGCTCAAATATGCACCCTGAAAATGCTGACTGGCACCAGGAAATCTCAAACATTTTACAGCAGAAGCATTTTTATACGCGTACCATCATAACATCCTCTGGAAGAGAAGTTGGAATGAGAGTATCGAGTTATATTAAATCAGGAAAGTTTGCTTGGAATGCTTTTAAAACTACGTGCTATCTAGGGGTCGGTGCTGCGATATTCTTTACGCCGAGTATTATCTCCTCTCGATTATTTAAGGGTTCAAAATCTATCTCACATGATGAAAATGATAAAAAAATAACCTTCAGTGAATTTATAAAAAATCACACTTCCTATTCCAGCCAAGCATGGTGGAATATTATGAATAGTGATATCTCCGGTAATGCTATTGTAGATGGATTAATTGGTGTAGGAGTAGGGATTAGTATAGTTTGGGCTGGCTATAAGCTTTATTCTCAACTCATGAAAACTATTGGACCTTTGGGCTTTGAAGAATGGAAAAAATCAAAAAAAATTATCTTTGATAATGAAAAAACAGTTCCCGAACAATTCGAAAATGATAGGTTTTGGCATGACGGCGATGGAGAAAGAAGTTACATATGTCCCATCACACAGCAACCTATTCGAGTTCCCTGCAGAACTCCGGACGGAAGACTATTTGAGGAATCCGCTATTGTTTCCTGGCTGATGACTCAGTTAAATCAGGGTCGTCCGACAACCCATCCACTTACTCGTGCACATTTAAATTTTGCACAATTGCGTTTTGAGCAAGACCTTTCAGATTTAATAGAACTAAGAATACTATTTTTAGAAGCATTTCCTGAATCCATTCAAAATGTTCCTCAATAAGTTTTCAAATGGCTATTTCTTCTTACACATACTCCAATGGTGCGTATCAAATTTACAGGGATGGAAACGGAAATTTATTTTACCGTAGTGTTTACGGACCTATTCCAGAAGAGGACGTATTAGATTTAATTGAAGACATCCCTAAAGAGGATTTAGATTGGGAACAGCAAGTCAGAGATAAACTTAATGAGCACAACTTTCTTACAAGTAGAGTTCTTTCAATCCCTAGTGATAATGTGGGAATATCTTCAAAGAGAATGCTTATTAACAAAGTTAAGGAATTTAGCATACAACTCTATCATAAGATTGAAGAACGTCCATTAAAATATTTTTTATCTTTCTCTACCGTTTATTTAATTCCAGGATATATTGTAAAAAATCATCCTGAATTGGGTTTAAGAATGGGCTTGCCTACGCTCAGATCCATCGAGGTAAGAATTGTCCACATTTTTAATATACATTCCATATCAGTAGCAGTACTCATTAAAACCTTTATAGAAAAAAGTCTTCGAGAGTCTAGTACAAATTTAACATCGTTAAATTACGCAAGTTTTTATATTCTTAATACTCTTTATAGAGCTTGTAAACTATCTGAAAAATACAACTCTAATGAATTAGGCCATACAAATTTTTATCAACAAGATCAATTTGATAAAACTATAAAAAACTTCACAAAGTTTAGATTGAAACTATTGCTTAATCCTCAGCTATCATCAGATTATTTAGGCCCTCTAGCAGAAGACTCAAAAGTTATTTCAGAGAAAAATTCTTTAGAAATGATGAATTCGATGCCTGAAAGAAAATTGGATTTATTAGAAGAGCTCTTAATAGATAAAGTGAATGCATATGACTACAACCGATTCCTCTTCAAACCCACCACATTGCAAAAATTTCAGGAAATTCAAACTATTTTAAATTCTTCTATCCACTTACTTAATCTATCAGAGAAGACTAAGCCTGAACTCGAGAATATCTACATATATATTACTAAGAGATTAAGACAGCATTTTATAGAAAAAATACGAAATAAAACGTTTAATCGACTCGTTAATAAAAGTGAAAAATCTATCTCACAATTTTCCTTGCGAGAATGGCGTTTAATTGGATTGGATCTATCCAATTGGTTAAAGAAATGCTATAAAAATACTAGCATTTATCATGTCGTGGGGCTAGCGACGGTATTCGCCGTAGGGTATTTACTCGCCAAGAAATGTTCCCATAAAATGTCAATTCTAAAACCCTTATGGCTTAAGAATCTAGAGCAAGCAAAGTTAAATAGCCTCATTCGCGATCCTGAAGATGAAGTCTCTTTGCTTTTACCCCCTGAGTTTCATCAAGAGGAAAATGTAGATGGATTTGAACACTGGAGAGTAATAAAAAGATCTCAAATTAAAGATTATTCGCCCATTGCTCCTGAATTTTGCGATGATGAAGTTTTAAGCCAATATAAATGCCCAATCACCGATACCTTTATTCGAGTGCCGGTGACCATTACCAAAATTGCTCTTGAAAACATTCATCGTCCTGTTTCTATAGTTACATATGAAAAAAGTCATCTTTTACAGTGGCAGGCCCATCAACGATCTAGGGGTCTTATACCCATCTGTCCAATATCAGGTCAGTTTCTTCCCGATATATTAGAAACTAACGATCATCTATCAGATCGCATAGAGCTTAGATTACTACTATTGAAAGCAAAAGTAAGAAAAGCACAAAAAATTACGGCACGTTTTTCACTATTCAATAGCTTAGAAAATACAATAAAAAAAATAAAAGAAGTTTTTTTTAACACTATTCACGACAAATATCCATTTTTAAGATTTTTTAGAAGTTTTAATTGAGATTACTCTTTGTAAGTTAATTTCAATGAAAGGATGCAGTTATTCTATTAAATTGTAAGACAGGAACATCTAAAGTTTAGGTAAACCTTTAGTATCATATCGTACAAATATGAGCGTACCTGATAATTTTTTAGATTTAGGTTGAACACGGTGATTTTTAAAATGCGCCTCTAATTGAAATCCTAATCTTTCTGGTATAGCTGCGCTTTTTTTATTTTCTGTATCACATCGTATCTCTAGGCGCTTGGCCTGCCAGGTTGAAAATGCATACTGCGTAAGGATATTGACAGCTTCAGTAATAAACCCCTGGCTTGAATAATGCGTATTCACCCAGTAGCCAATCTCAAAACTTGGAATCTTCCAATCGATGGCATTGAATGCGATGGCTCCCAGCAATTGAGTTTGACTTGTATTAAAGATTAAAAGAGGTAGTTCTCGTGGAAATTCTTCAGACCAACATTTTATTGAGTATTCAATATAGGCTTTAGTCTTATCTAACGTTTGGGGTGTGGCTGCCCAATCCATCCACTCATGCAAAAGGTCAAAAGAGTCAGTGATGGCTTCTGTCAGCAAAATTTCATCTCCCCTTTGATGGGGTCGTATACATAAGCGCACACTATTAAGACTCACGGGAAATCTTTTTACATTCATCATCGCTTAAATCCCTGAATATTTTATCGCTAGTCTAAGCAGACCAAGCCAAAAAATCCATCTCTTAATTTTACACCTAATAAATATATATACGCGGATAAATAAGATAATTAAATGATGTATTTAAATGGATATTTATTAAAAATTTACAAGCTGTTTATACAAATAAATTCAATAACATGCTATGCTTTTACTAAATTTATAAAAAAAACTTAAAGGTTATAGAGATGGTGAATTTACATCCAACAGCTCCAAGTCTTGATACACTTCTTCCAGATCGTTGTTCAAGCCAAGATTCTACCCCCTCTTTAATTCAGGGTATTTTATCAATATTCGATAGGTTGTCTTTTAATGATTTAAATTCAGCGGCTTGTGTAAACCGCACTTGGAACGCATGTGCAGTAGACAGAACCATTAAAGTACGGACGGATGGAGTCGCACAATTTATTAAAACGCTGGTAAAACAGATGGATAAACTGATGCTATTTCAACAAACCCAAGAGATGGAGAAGTTAGTGGGGTATCCGCTCCCCCATGTAAGTTTACTTGAACTGAAAACATCTCTTTTAACACTAAAAGAATCTATCCTTTCAATCTTGCAAAATTTGAATCCCTTGGAAATAAAGATATTAGATCATCATATGCCGAATGCTTCCGTCGTATCAGAATTCAAAGATCTTTTTGAATGGGCTGAGCTGCGTTGCCGACTGGTCAATGTAAAGAAAATTTTGTTACAGGATAAAATCACAGAATTTAACGAAACTTTAGATAACCTTCTCAAAAACAGATCCAATCAGCTCGAGATAAAAGAAACTATTGATAAATTAGAACAAACTGTCGAACAAATTTTTCCCACATTAGAAGCGCAAGCCAAGGCCTTTTTAATTCTCGACCAACCTTCTAAAGCCCTTGCAATTGCTTTAGAAAATGAAAATAAAATCCCTAATTTCAAAGAACTTTTACTACAAATTTGTTTTGAGTTTGCCTACAGAGAAGATACAGCAGGGACTGAGGGAATGAATATAGATCAAGCCATTTTCATCGCTAAAAAGCTAGAGGTTTATCAATTCGATCATCATGCGTATTCCACCATATTTGAAGTCTTGGGTGAGAGAGGAGACCATAAAACAATTTTAAATCTTAAACGTACTTACTTTTCTACTAGAACAGATCTCGATGCTTTTGTCCTTAAATACCACGTAGTCAAAAATATAGCAGATTATCACATTTGTTTATGCTATCTGGCCAAAAACGCACAAGGAGAAATTCTCAATCTAGAAGTAGCCATGAAATACGCCTTAGAACTTAATTTTAGTCACTGCAAAAATCATGTCTATAGCTTAATAATAGATGCTTTTTTGAGTATAGACAATCTTGATGATGCTTTGGCGTCGTTAGATCAACTCGAACACGAGCCCTCCACACTAGACCTTGTGATTGAAACTTACAGAAAAGTTCATGAGGTAGTGGTGAATAAAGAGAAATTGGCACCATCTTCCAAAGAATTTAAAATGCTTTTAAGAGAGCTTAAAAAGAAAATTGAATACTTTACCTCTAAGAAAGAACTTATTTTAAATAAATAATTTTTCGCTACTAGTTTTCAAGAAGTCAAATCACAGTTTCGAAGATAGATACTTGGTTATTAAAAGCCCATTCCCTTATAATAGTCTGCGCTACGTTGGCTGTTTCTTTATTAGCTCAAAATACGTCTAAGGGAGATCGCATGTCCAATACTCTTTCCAGGATGGAAAAGTCCTATTTAGTCCTCTGTACAAGTTTTACGCTGATTGCGGTTTTTTCCAATATCATCTCTATCAAGTTGGTGACACTCCCCTACTTGAATATACAGATTCCTGCTGGTCTCGTGATCTATCCTTTGACCTTTCTTCTTAGCGACCTGGTCACGGAAATTTTTGGAGTCGCTAAAGCTAAATGGATGGTCTATGTTGCATTAGGCATGAACATTTTTAGTATCGGTATATTAGAGCTAGCACTCTGGCTTCCCACTTCTAATGAAGAACATCAAAAGGCGTTTCAAATTATTTTAGGATTGGGCACTTTGCGGATTGTGTCTTCTTTAATCTCCTATATCATCGCCCAGATTGTCGACATACAAGTCTATGCATCCATCAAGAAACGCACGGGGTCTCGTTATCTTTGGCTACGCAACAACCTATCGACTTGCATTTCCCAAATGATTGATACAATCCTGATCGATATACTCTATCTATACTGGGGGCTGGGGATGGCTTTTCAAGACGTGCTCCCGATCATGGTCTTCTCCTATCTCTACAAAGCTGTCTTTAGCTTTTTATTAACCCCTCTTCTTTACTCGGGTGTCTCGTTCCTTCAAAGTGGCACCCCCCTTTTTCTAAGAATCCGTACTCAAAAATCTTAGGTATAAAAAAGTCTCGGAAACGTTTCCTAACCCGTTATCTTTAGTAGAAATTTCAAAACTCTTTTATTTGGGGGGTGTAAAGAGCCATGGAACAGAAAACCCTATTAGGGATTTATCTGTTCTCATGAGAAAAGAGTGTGATTCTTGTATGCGATAAGGGAGCGGAGTCCCTTCTAACAAAAAGCCAATCAAACTCCCTATTACTCTCTTTGCGATTAAGGCGTTAGAAGCTTTATTAAATTTTCATGCTTAGCAGCCATGGCTAGATCCATAGGCGTTTTTCCCTGGCTGTCCTTTGAACCTAAAAGATTTTTTGCCCCTTTTGATAGTAGAAGTGTTACCATAGCCTCATTCCCCTCTCTTGCTGCCAAATGAAGACATGAAGTATATCCGCTCGCCCGTTCTGCAATCTTTGCCTTACCGACTGTCAAAAGCTTCTCCACGACTTCGGGCATATTCTTAACGATTGCAATATGCAATCCAGTGATACAGGTCCAGTGACTCCCAGATTCAGATGGAAGTCTATAGTCTGTAAATCCATGCAACTTTACGCAGGAAGCTAAGAAGTCAGTAGCCCCTTTATCCAACAACAGTAACGCTACATTAGAATGGCCTGCATCCAAAGCACAATGAAGGGAGCCTCTTTGAGTATAGAGATTCTCCATGTTGTCAACGTCCTTCAATGGAGCTCCGTGATCCAGTAATACTCTAACAACCTCGATATTGCCTAATAAGCATGCATGCTGTAATGGATTTATTTTCTCTAAACCATTTTCCCATTCAGTCTGATACTGCATCAAAGAAGAAAAGAGCTTCGATTTCTGAGCAGAATCTAATTGACTGAGAGATTCATTTAATTCATTGGCTTCACCCGACTCAATCCTGTTAAAGATAAGTTCTTTAATCTCATTCTCTGACAGTTGGGATAGATTCTTCACCTTATCAACGGAATTAGAATGGGTTTGTTGATCTTGGCTAATCGGGTTTGTATTTAGATATTTTAACCATTCCGAATTTTCATTATACATTTTTTCTGCAAGTTTCACGGAGTTAGCCGTTTTTAATCGTTTGCAGGATTCTATGATAATAGCTGTATATATTTGATAGGCTTCTTCATTATTTTGTGCTTTTAGCTTGGCCACTTTATAAGCCTTTTCACAGCTGCTTTCTGTTTGTAGTTTTAAATAAGCATTACAAATGTTAGACAGCATAGACTGAAGCACAGTGGAAGATTCTATTTTAGAAGAGATATCGAACGCTGTATCAATCATTTTCTCATCGAGGGGATTTTCATTAGTCAAACGACGAATATCGTGTTCTATCTTTTGATCAGCAAGAGATGAAGTGAAACTCTCACTATATATTGCAGACATATAATATCCTTTTTTGTGTAATGAGTTTATTTAAAAAAAAATTTATAATTACTTTTTTTGTTTATAAAAGTCAAGTTATTAAAAATCGTTTTTTCAACAAGCAAACTATTATCTATTATTCAATTTACACTTTATAAAAAGGCATTTTGAGTGGATCCAAAGCACCCATTTTCGGCCATTAATGACTGGAAATGTCGGGATCAAATTCAGAATAAAGAGCGGAAAAGGCAGCGTTTATGTCAGGGGGAGGCTGTTGCTATTTTAATATAATATCTAGCGATTAGAATAAAATATTTACAGTAACTAGATAATTGGGATTCATATAGTATCCTTCTTTAGCAATTGCTTAACCGTCTCCTCAAACCAATCCTCTTTGGCAGAGATTTCTAAATTTTTTTTATTTAATTCATCGTATTTCTTTCTAAGCAAAATCGTTTCATGATGATAAGGGTTAGCAAGAAATTGCACACGATTAATAGAAGAGATACGATATGCATCATGGGGGTGAAAATAACTCAGGTGACTCCTAATCGTTTCTAATTTTTTTTGTAATTCTCGCGCTTCATTCAAATTGAGCTTATGCTTTTTTAGCTGATTTTGAATCCTATCCTTTTCATAAAAAAGCATGGAGTTATGTCTACCAAACCCTAGCAAAATACCGAGCAAGCCTTGATGGTCATGCAAGATCTTCAATAAATCGGTATTTTCATTGACTATCCGATCTAACAAATGTGCAGCTGTAAAATTTGGACCAAAAACATCACGGAATAGGTCTAAGTTTTCATGAACAACTTGGACAAACGCATCCTTGTTAATTAGCAATAAGCGAGGACGTGATAAGATGGACTTCTCAATTAACAGATACTTTTCCATCTTTAAATGATGGCTGTATTTTTTCCACATCTGCCATCGATAATTTAAATATTTTGCAGGCTCACTATATTCAAGCAAAATTTCTTCACAGCATTGATCTAAGGGTAAAATGTTGAGAAGCTCTTGAGGGGAAGGATCTTTTAAGGAATAATCTGAGAAAGATAGTGGTTTATCCCAAAAAGAGTATAGGCAAATAAATCCTCATAAAATAAATTTCTAAAAAACACCTCAAGTTCTTTTCTCTCTGAAACCGAGAGGAACGATTGAGGTTCGCTAGCTTGATCACCAGCAAACCACGTACAGAATAAGAGGATTAAAGAAATTAACGGCATGTTCACCTATGCTTTTTATGACGCCCAAGTTTAGATTTTTTTAGTTCGTGTTGGTACTAAAAAACTAGATAGGTTCTTAACTGGTAGAATGCCGTTTCACAAATTCCTTTGCTAAATTTAAAGAAAAATAAGGCGCTAGCAGAGCTAACGCGGGAATGAGTAAACCCCACATGACGGCTAGAAAGACCGGTAAGTTTGAGTCTAACAAATATTCAAAGGTGAACAAAGTACATAATGAAATCAAAAAGGAGAAAAAACGTACAATCGTGTCGCCCGCAATAATTGTGGGTCCCAAAACTGTACTTGGCGTGTAAGCCTGCCCTAATGTCATTCCTGAAATCCTAAAGCAGTACGTTCCCAATCCCAATAAAAATGCACCGACATAAATAAAATTTATCCACATCAAACCTGAATATAAAATCAGAAAAGATAAAAAGCCACTCAATGAAGCGAGAAGAACTAAAGGTTTGATAAAGCTCACATTCTTATTATATTTAGTACTAGCAATCCCAGACAAAATAAAACCTAAAGAAATCAATGAGTTCGAGAAACCCTGACGAAAAGAAAATATCTGCGTATCGCCGCTTGCACCCCTTGCAAGGACAAGAGGTAATAGAGTGACAGCAGAAGCGTAAGCACAGTTATTTAAGAGGCGACTAAAAGTCAGGGATCTCACTGCAGGATTTTCAATCATCACTTTAAAGCCTAATAACCAATCCACCTTCTTTTTTTCTTGGGCATCTCTATGCTTTAAAAAAGCGAGCCAAGGTATGCAACTAATCATGTAAGTCACCCCATCCACATAGAGACAAAACCTCACTCCATAATGGGCAATCATTAATCCCGCTAAAATGGGTGCTAAGATAGAAAAAAAAGCATTTAGACTTTCAGTAAATGAAAAAAAGGATAATTTAAATTTTTCATGAACGGCTTCATTAAAAAAACGCAGATTATTCGGATGATCGATGCCATTTAAAAAGAAAATGATAAAAATTGAAGATAGACCCAACGTAGGCGCAATTCTTTCGATACTGCTTAAGTAAAAGACGATCAACCCACTGATGAATGGTCCAAGAATACCCACAGATGGAATTGAAAATTTTTGTAAAATCGCTCCTCCAAAAACTCCCATACATGCCACGCCTAAATAGTGCGTGGCAGCAATCGAAGAAGAGAAAAAGCCCTCATGAGTTTCTGCAAAAAATAGAGATGACAGGGCCAGTAAGGTCATACTAGAGGCTGCACTCGATAGAGTACTTAATATCGCTACAGAGTAAAGTAGAATTTTCGAATTTAACACTGACATATAGATTAAAGTTCAGGTCTTAACCAATCATTCATCCCCATATCTATATAGAAATTTGTGAATGTTTTCAAAGTTTTACATACCCATCACTTGAATTTTCAATTAAATATCCTATGAACCATCTAATAAGAAAAAAGAAGCAAAGTAAAATAGATAACAGAAACTGTGCCTTAGTCTCATGGAATATTAATAAAGCACCGGAAAAGAAGAGAATCACTAGCTGGGATAATAAGCTTCTTAAGGCATAAATAGGCGTAGTATTTTCATTTTTCCCAAAAATGGAATAAAATCTTCCTCGACTCACATTTGATGTTATCGGGTTAAGCCAGGAAACCAGCCACTGGGAGGCGATGATCAAGGAAATACTTTCTGCCCACATGCCTAGTATAATTGGTAAACAGATCACATAACCGTAACGATTTTCGAAGTTTTGCAAAACGGCATGGATAAATGGGGCTCGACTCATCGTCCAATGACTCATCAAAGCACAAGCCGTTGCGCCAAACCAAAATAAACTAAACTCTACGCCTGATGCATTCAAGGCTGCTAAGCGGGTACTAAAAAACAAGACCACAATAAAAATGGAAGCATTCACCAAAACAGTCTCTATAAAATATTTCTGATGCAGATGCGTCCATATCTTACAATTCTTCAACAGACTTATCAGGTCGTCTTGTACTTTTAAGTGATCGACTTTTACATCTTTTAAGCCTTTAGAGATAAAAATTGAAGCCATTAAAAAAGTTAATGCATTGATGAAGAGGCTTAATGAAGGGGCATTTTCAAAGAGAATAGGTCCTAAACTCATCCCCACTAACTTTCCCAAAATTCCATAAGTAGAGAGTTTGGCAAATGCTCTCCCATAGTTAATTTCTTGATGAGAGCAAGCCTCTAGGCTTTTGGCATAAGCTGGCTCAAGAAGAATCGCTTCTATAGCGCTTGAAAACAGGCTAAATAATGCTAAAACTCCAATCATCGTGATAAAGATGAAAGGAGGATCAACTGTCCATAGGAAGTAAATTCCCAGATAGCATAAGCAGGAAAAAAATGATAGATAGGCAAGTTCAGAAAGAACCTGCATTTTACGCATGATGTACACACATATAAAAGGCGCTAGAAGACTACATACAATGGAACAAATTTGTATGAAGGCGTAAAAACGCGGCTCTGAAAATAACTTAGATAACTGAAAACCCAAACCCGTCCAGCTAATACCACTCCCAATCATGAGAATGAACAACGCTAAGCCTACATAACTACTCTTTGTCTTCATGCAACTTCCAACATAAATGTTTAATCCACGCTAAATAATAGCTTAGCCAGCATAATAAACCTAGCATGAGAATATTAATTTTAAATATGAAGTTCCGTGCTAAAATAATGCGAAACTTTTAAGGAATCTACCTGCTATGCATTTAAGACTAAATAAATGGCTATCTGTATTCGATACCTGGTGGTGTGGCAAAGAACAACTCCCCTCCGAACGTCTTTTGGTTTTAAATCAGAGTACTCAACAAGCGGAGTCCATCGCGCGCCTGCGTTTGTTGAGTGCTGCTTTTTTATTTTTAGAATTGCTCGGTTACTTTTTTATAACTTTGGGACTGGCTCATTTGCCTGAGATTCATTTTTTAATCCTTGGGATTGTCTTTAAAATCTCAGGAGGACTGTGTGCATCTCTTATTCAAAACAAATCAGGCATCCAATGGCATTTAATTTTGGATGATTTATTAGAGAGTTTTATATTGCATGGGCCCCATCTCCGTGCTTCCTCTTTTTCTTTTTGCTTTATTTCTTATCCTAGGAAATAAAAACTTGTTCATTACGTATTACGGACTTACTCAGGGGCTTGTGGGCATGGTCGGGCTCCTGGCCTTTCAGAAATCACGCACAAATAGTTTTCGTGCGGTTCAGACAGCGAGTCATCTCCTGGCAGCATTGAATGATGACGCCTTCCTTTTGACGAGCAAGCAGTGGAAAAATCATGTTCAGCAAACTTGCTTAAGTGGTCCCCCATCCCCTGCTCATGCAGGCATTGCTATTCACTCTTTTCAAACACAAGCCTTTACCAAAAGTGAACTTCAATTAAATCTAACCATCCCTTACGGCCAAGCCTGCCTACTAAAAGCTCCTTCAGGCTACGGTAAGACAACGCTTTTAATGGCCTTGTTACATCTTATTAACCATGCAGGGGATTTATTCTATGCAGAAAATCAAAAATGGATGAATACCCACGATCTATCTAAAAGCGAAATGAGGAATAAGTTTCTATGGTTAAATTCAGACCATATAGAGCCAAACGATAGACTGGTAGATCTCTTTAAAGAGCTTTTTAAAGCACCCTTAAATGATTTATATCAAGATTTTACAAAGCAATGGGGACCCTTATGCGCTGATCTAGCCTGGAACTCTTCAGATGCGTTATTAGAATTTGAAATTCAAAAAATGGAAAACGGTCGTTTTGATATTTTTCATTCTTCCATGCTCACCTCTTTGTAAAATTTAAGAACGGAGCGCGAACAACGTTTAAGCGCGCTAATAAAACAAGCTGGAGGTAATCTTTCCTCTGATCAAATTCATCCTCAGCGGGTTTATGGAACTCTTTCATCCGGTGAAAAACAACGACTCAATACCTTGCTGCTTACAGAAAAAACACTCCATCAATCCGCAAAGTTAGTCATCTTAGATGAGCCCCTTGAGCATCTGGATGAAGAAAATATGCTGCATCAAATGCACATGTTGCAAAAAATACAAAACATTCCTCATCCTCCAGCACTACTGATCATCACCCACAAGCATGTAGAAAAAATTCAAAGTTTTTTAAATGTTAAGGAAGTGATTACACCTCCTCCCGTGCAGATATGATCGCATAGAACATCTATTACAATTCAATTTAGACCTTATTCTAAGTCACTTAACAATCCCTGTTTAAATAGACATTAGTTCACAGAGTCGCAAGAGACAAGATGATCTACCCGGTATCAATTAATAATTAGGTACTTTTAAATTCATTGCATAATTATTTCTTTGTTCTAATTCGAATGTCACGTAAACTTAATTACCTTTTATTTTCGTTCTAAAATACACCTTAAATATTAAATAAAATTATCAAACTGAAATAGTTATAGGATCAATCACCATGTCTCCCCTACAATTTAAGCAAATTTTACAATTAGATCAGCAATTCCCCCTTAAAAGTTTCAATAAATTTCGAAACCCTGCAAGTTATGATTTACATATAGCAATTATTCATCAGATCGCGGATAAATATATAGCTCTTATCAAAGATCTCCCCTTAGATAGTTTTAAAAAAAGTGACGAGAAGCATCGCTATACGCCTCTGCATCTTTGTGTGATGATGCAAAATCTGGATTTAATCAACTATATTGCTCAAAGAATTGAAGTGGTGACCCCGTTGGACAATGAGGGCTGGACACCTCTACACTATGCTTATTTGTCCCAAAAACCTGACATCATTCACTGTATGGAATCGCTCTGTATCGCCAAAGAACAATCCCCCTTAAAGACTTCTGTTTTATCCTATGGTCAAATTAAAGACTTGCTAAATCGCATGCCTGCCCCAGACAATCAAAATCTATTCAATTATCAAGATCCTTCCTCGCAACAATTCCTCTTCAACGCTCCCGCAAAAAAATTCAAAGAACTAACAGGAATAACCTTTACTCCACAAACCCTAGTGACAGCCGAATACATTCTTCATCTTAAAAAAATAGGTCAGAAATCTTCTCTAGATGCATTGAAAAATTACGTCATAAAAAATTATCAGACGTATGTCGAAAAACCACCTCAACTTTATCTAGCGCAAACAGCGGGGAAATGGGGTGTCTTTACGCATGAAACACTCGCAACTGGTCAACTTGTCTGTCATTATGCGGGTAAAACAGAAGTCATCAACACACCAGCCGGTCGAAAAGCTTTAGTTGTCGGCCATGAATATAGCAATTTTGGCTCTATGATTAACGATGGTTTGCCTAATGTGATGGCCGTCAGAGTGACAATTGATGGCGTGCCTGATTCATTTGTGTATCTAGCTCTCAGGCCCATTCAAAAAGGGGAACAACTGCTACTCGATTATAAATTTGGTCATTCAATCAAAAGTAAAGGGGCTTATATCAATCAGGCCGAAAAGGAACTTGAGGGAATCTTAGAAGAAGAAAAAGGAATTTTAAACTTTTATGAGCAATTAAAGAATCTGGTACACGTCAAACATTATCATGTAACAGACTTTTTGGTGGCAGAAAGACGGCGTTCCACCTTTGAATATCTTATCAACACCCCATCTGTCTTATTAGATTTCATTCTAAAAGATAAAATCTATATTACAGAAATTCAACATCTACCCCTTAAATCGTTAGATAAAACTCTAAAGATCCCCATCAAGCCCCTTCTTGCAAAAGTATTTCACCTCTTACTCTCCCAGAAACATCTGGACATGATAGAAGAATTTGAAAATCTCCATGACACAAATCCAGAGCTTTATCAAAAAGCGCTTACGTTTCTCTTATCTTTAGGTCGACAGTTTAATGTAGTACGCAGGATTTATTTCCATAGAACTTTAAAAAATATTAATCTTGCGGCCACCTGGTCTGAGAAGAGCCAAATCACATATTTAAAGTTTATGCATGCTTTAAACGATGAAGAGCTGCATGAAAAGATGAGCGTGGAGTACGGCGAAAATAAGATCACCACGTATCGTTTTTAAAGTCTTTGGTTTAAAAAACAAGAAATGTCATAAATAGAAGCAGGATACAAGTGACATTGTAAGATAAACCTTTCAATTTCAGGAATTACCTTGTTAGTCCTTGCCATTATCACAGCTAAATGCCGATAAAAGAAAATCCCCCTGAAAGATTCTAGCTCACACAAAGGGAAATCTTGCTGTCAGATGATACGCCATCATCTCGCAGCTTGATTGATCCTACCCCTATCCCCGTCTCATCTATTTGATTTCACATTAATAATTTAATTTTGGAAATAAAAAATTAATTATCAATTTTTAAATTCTTTCATATAAACCCACAAGTTGTTATTGTAAGTAAATTGTTAAATTAAAATATTAAACTTTTTTTAAAAATTGAAAAATAACACTCTTTTTTTGCCAATAGTGGTTAGAGTCACTAACCACGGTTCAAAATTGTACGAAACTTTAAACGATGTTTACGGCCCAACTATTCATCCAACTTTAAAAAAATGGAGTTTATAATGACATACTCTTTGCATCTAGCGGATTTTACGATCCCTAGCGGAAGACACATGGAAGAGTTTGAACCCTTAAATTTGTCTACCTCTCACCCCATAACCACTCCACAAAACACCACAATAGCGGCTTCAGTGATGTCTGCGGCCCTCGGTACACTCGGTTTGGTAACCACACTTATTGCTACCAAAAATCAAGACTATGGAATGTTAGGTTTAGGTGTAGCCTTATGTACGAGCTCAGGCCTTATTGTGACTACACTCGCGATCCGAGCGCTACGCTTTTGCAGACAGGACCATCCAGCGGATCTCATTTAAAAATCATGCTTAGATGATGGGAGACATCCCATCATCTTCACCTAGCGGCTTACAGACCGATAATAGTGCGTTAAGTGTAAGACTCGCTCTTCTTTATATAATTTTTGTAAGACAGCGCTTTAAAAAATTCTTCCACCGCTGCAAGCACAGAAAGTTTTGTCTTCGTCCCGATAATACTTATTTTTCCTGGAACAGTCATACGCACTGTCTGCAAAGCTCCCAAGGGTTTCACAAGCGTGTGAAGAGTACGTAGAAAAATGTGATGCGGTTGAAAAACACCTGGTAAAAAAACATTAAGACTGGATGTCGTTAAGAAAAGCACCAATACAGGAAGCGATAAAAGATGAACTTTTAACACTTTGCGTATCATCCTAGAGCTTGTGCGAGTAAACTCTTGCACATTTTTGGATGAAGAAATTTTGGCAGGCGTGAGCCCAAGTTTAACACTACAGCAGGGATCAAAAAACAGGGAGAAGCAACTACGGCCACTGTTCTATTGATGGAGTCGTTTAGTAACCTCTTGGCAAGATAGGGTCCATCCAAAATAAACAAAATCCCCATCATTACTATAAATTTGATGCGTCCCCATACGTTTTTCCCTATGCTAAAATTCATTCTAAAGATTAGATGTACAAATTGGCAAGCAAGATATACTTTTAAGATACTACCTTACGTCTCTAAACCCTCGCAAATCATCCTTATAGAGGATATTGGGACAAAAAACTCAATCTTTTCATCAAGGTTGACGGAAAGCACATGCGTGCATGCTCTTAAAATATATTCTAAGAACATTTTTTTCTTATGATGGATTTTATGCATCTTAACAACATGCGATAGAAGCAAAACACGTTTAAGATCACTTAAGAGTTACTCTCAGGTCTATTTGAGTTTTCTTATTTACATGCACCCTGCAGAAAGTTTGGGAGATTCGTTTACTAAAAATCTCCAAACATTTATACCCTTAGTATGAGTAGTATCCCTTTTTATCAATATTCAATAGATGGGTTCTATATGCAGCTAGTGATCAAAAAAAAAGGCCGACCCCGTAGCAAATCCCAGATAAATGTCTCTTCAGTTAAGCAAGGCACCAAAATAAACGAAACCAGAGCCACTTTCATTATTAATGAGTCTATCCTGTACAAAATAAAAGCCATCGCGTACTACCGTAGGACCTCTATCAAAGAAATATTAAACTCTGCTCTAAAAGATTATCTGGATAAAATTTCTGAGCATGAATTACTTGCTGCTCATGATCTGTATAAAAAAAATAAATGAATCGAACAAAATCTAAGTCTTAACCCCCTTAGCTGTCTATAAAAGCACTGAATCAAAGTGATTAGGAAAATTCTATTCTATTAGCTTTAGCAAAGTTAGAGCTAGTTCTTAGTTTGAACAATCTGATAAATATTCCAGTGTAAACGATTGATTATATCCTGGCCGTTTACATCGAGACTTGAATTTTGTCCATTTTTAAAGAGTGTAATTTTAGCCAAAATTTCTGATAGATTATACAACTTACATTTTTGATAGTGTTGCCAGACTTGATATCCTCTGAAATAGCCTAATTTTTTTTCTTCCTCAGAAAAACTTAAGTCCATTTTATCGGGGATCCCAAGTTTACAATCTAGAAAAACAAGCTCTGGTATTGGTTTGATTACTGTCTCATGATCTATGCTTACCAATCTTACTAGAGCTTTTAAATATACACCTTTTTCAAAGGTGGTATAAATACCATAAGCTAAACTAGGATGAATATAGATTTCTCTTATCTCACCGATCTTCATTCCTTTCAGCCCCAATGAAAAGCCTGGAATCGTTTCAGCTAAATCTATCCATTTGGGTATAGACCATTGATCGGCCACAACTTTATCCTGAAATGTCTTCACTATATAATTTAGCTCTACACTTGTCTGCTTCTCTAAAGGAGCACCATTTCCTTCCTGGTCTATCTTATAGTAGAGCTTAAAAGGCACTACACAATTCACTTTTGGATCTTTACTCAATTGAGAAAAATACTCTTCAGTAAGTGTTAGATGGTTTTGAATTTTAGCTAATGTTTTCAATTTTTCATATTTGTGTGTGTCGAGAAAACCCACTTTACTTTCTTTACCTGTATCAGCATCTTTCATGCCGTTAATAAAAGACTCTTGGTAATCAATACCCTCCGCATCCATCACATAACATATATTTGCGGCTATAAGATCAGGGAGCTGCGATAATTGAGAGGGGTTAAATTTCAATTCACGTTGTGATGAAGGATGGGTGACAATGTTTTTTTGAGGATAAATGATCGATAAAACGTCATCTAAAAAAGTTTTAGATTTTAATAAATCCGCAATACGGGATTGCGTGCTTTCCAATCCATTCACAAGCTCTTGAGAGGCGGCATCATCTTTTATACGACCAAAAATAAATTGAGGTGAATTTCTTGATAATTTGGAGGAGGAAATCTCAATTTTTTTCCTGAGTCCCTCTTGCTCTTCTTGGATGGACGAATAGCCAAACGAGGGTGCAAGCGTTTGAGCATCTGCATTTGCCTCATGCAGAAATAATAGATGACGAAACTCATTCGGGATATTTCCGAATTTAGACAACGTATTTCTAAAGGGTATATCCTCCGCAGACAAAAGCATGTCATGTAAATTTTCCATTCGACTTACATAAATTGAGTTTTGTGTTCCAAATCCCAATAGAATGCCAATTAACACCTTATCATCTTTTAATACGCCATGAAATGTTGCCTGCGGGTCGGTTAATTTTGCTAATAAACCCTGCGGAGTAACGTCTGGCCCTAAAACATATTGAAAGAGAGATAAGTTATCTTGAACAGTCTTCAAAAAAAGATTTTTATTTATAAAAAGAATGTGGACATGGTTTTTCGCAAATGTATCTTCATTATTATACCCATGCACAAGGATATTTGGGTTAGATGGAGGGAGATTTAATTCTTTCCATCGCTTCATCCCCTCTCTTAATAAAACTGAATTTTTATGCTGTTCACTTTCGTTTTGAAAGTAGTCTTTACAATAATACCCATTTATACAAATTGGTTTACTATCATCTGGCGGGGGGGAAACTCCTAAGATTCCTTTTTCATGTAGCAACTTTCGGCATTTAAACTTATCGTAGGCACCATCAGCTGTTACTCTATTTACACTTTTTGGCGCTTTTTCGATAAGTTTTGGTAGCATAGGTGCATCCCCTATTGTGTTTTCTGTCACTTCTAAGGCAATCACTTCTTGTGATTTAGGATCTATAGCTATATGTGCCTTGATCCATCTTCTTGGTTTGCCTTTTCCATGTATTTTTACCTTCCACTCGCCCTCTCCATAGACTTTGAAGCCAGATGCGTTGATTACAAGATCTGTGGGTCTTCGCGCTGACAACCTGGATAATTCATCTAACTCATCTGCTCTTTTACTGAATAGGCTGTAATCCGGAGCTTTCATGGGTAATTTCATAAGCTGCAAAATAGAATTAAAAAAGTCTTGCAGAGCTCGAAATGCTAATCAATAAACGGTTTCAGAATCCAGCCAACTTTTATCACGTAACTACTAAATTTTGGCCGACCCCGCTTTCCAGATTTGTAAATTCATTTTGCATAAGCATTTGGATCAATCCAAACAGTTATGCTTCCCCTTTGAATGATAGCTCTGTTATAATTAGATTAGTCATGTATATGATAAGTTAATTCTTTGTGCATGGTTAGTCCCGTTTTCTGTGGTTAGAAACAGACTAATCCATGCATTTTTTATTTACATACTGTTTTAAATTTGACATGAGAGCCATTGTGCACCAAGGCCGCGGAAAATTGACAGTTTCAAATTCTCCTTGCAATCACAAATAAAAAATAACTTTGTTTGTTTTAACAAATTATTTTTTTTCTTGTCATAATCTTAAAATTTTTTATATAAGATCATTTTGAATATTTAATTTTCATATATATAAAAACATAGGGTTTAAGATGCAAAATACTAACTTTAATTCCATGAATTGCCAAGCGATGGTAGAGCAAATTTGGAATTATGCTAATCAAATAGCTCAAATCAAGAATTGTTCAGTGGAAGATGTTGCCCACAAGTTATCTAAGGAAGCACTGAAAAAGTTTCTAGAAAATCCCACTGAACAAAACAAACCTACACATCACAAGTTGGCTCCAGAACAGGTCGATGAAAATCCCTCAAGTTGTTATAACTTCTTTAAATCTTTTGTTTATGATTTGCAAGATTTGAGCCACGATAGAAGGCAACAAATTCTCTTGAACCTACAAAAGTACTATCCGAACATTAGTAGAATGATCAGCAATGAGCTAGTGAAAGAAAAGGTGCATAAGCATCTTGAAAAACCTAGTCCCTTCATTCATCTTGTACAAAAGTTAAGCGAATCTGTAATAGGGCAAGATGCAGCAGTAAATTTGATGGCTTCTTCTCTAACTTCAACTGAGTCAGGAAATCGCGTGTTTATGTTTGTCGGCCCCTCTGGGGTTGGAAAAACAGAGCTTGCCAAAGCTGTTGCCAAAACAAAACAATCCTTTGTAACTTTTTTGATGAATCAATATCAAAATGATTATGATTTAAGTACATTTATGGGAGCGAGTACTGGATATCTAGGATCAGATGACTTACCATATTTTGCAAAGGCCTTGGAGGTTTGCAAACCAAGTTTAATCTCATCTTCAGGATTAGACAAAGTGTATGAAGTTGAGAATGCTGTGATTCTTTTTGACGAATTTGAGAAGGCTCATTCAAAAATCAAACAATCTATGCTTAATATATTTTCCGATTTCTTTTGTATTCTCCGCTATACTCAACCTCAAATCTTTTCAGGTAATCAAAATTTAAGTGTAAGGTATCAGTTTAAAAATTGTATTATGATCGCTACATCTAATATGTATCAAGATCATATTTTAGAAGCTTTTAAATCCAATTTTAGTATTCATGGTATCGCTGAATATTTCAAAAAACTGAATTCAGAGTATCCTACAAAAAACAGCTACTCAAAAGAGTTACTTTCGCGTATGAAGGTCATCCCTTTTGGCCCTATACCTTCAGGTAAACTTTATCAAAAAATTATTAAACGGCATCTAGATAATTTTCTTCATAATTTAAGAAAAAAATTTAGAGAAGTTTCTATAGAAAATGAAGATAAGGTTTTGTCCGTTTTAGAAAAAGAATTGTATGATGATGGCTGTGATATCAGAAAAATGTCTAGATATTTTTTGGATATTACAAGATTGATTCACGAACATGAACACCGCTGGGGCTCTTCGAGTGATGTAAAAATAATGTTTTATTCTGATTCTAATACTGCTTATATTAAAACCTTTACTTTTATTGATTTAATGAATTGTTATAGTGAGGTTAGTGAACCAATAAGCCTAAAATTATCCTAAATATGATTTCTGAACATTAAAAAATTATAGGAGAAACCATGTCGTTCAACATTGTAAGTTTTTTTGACCCAAAACAGCCTATGACCCCCGAAATGATAAGAGGCATACCAGCTGAAGATTTAGCAAAGCTTCTTAATGACTGTAAGAGTGAGTATCAAGCAACAATAGATGATCAAGCAAAAAAAATATCTGAGCTTTCAAGAAGTAAAATTTGCAATTTCGCTCAAGGTGAAACGTTAGAGAAGCTAACCGATGTTGAGATCTCAGAGATTGTAAGAAACAAACTATCGAGTCACTCTTATAAAAGTATTAACGTTGATACTGGTTATGCAGATTATTGGTATGCGGGGGATATTAAATGTAGAATAATCGTTATTAAACGTGGTAAGATTCATTTTGCTGAACCTTTTAAAGCTTTTTTTACTACACTATTTAAAGCTAATTCAGTCTATACCAAGGGCTACAATGATAAGGCCATATGCGGTTATCTTCTGGGTGCTGCATATGTAGATGAAGAGAAAGCAAAAGATGATCTCAATACAGTTTACTGGCAGTGTAAGACCATCACAATTTTTGTTCCAGAAAAATTAGATAGAGATGCTAAAATTCATCTTAAAAATGGATCAAAATTAATTTCTATGTCAATAGATGCTGGGAGCTGGTTTAGAAATATGTATGAAGTAATCGCTAATAAAAAGGGAAAAAAATAATGAATACTACAAATTTGATAGGTCCTAAGTCTAATGCAAATGTTGATCCAGTCAATAATGAAAATACAACTTCCTCAGTATCAGAATCACTAAGTTTACAAGATCAGTGTAATAACAAAGGGATCGAGCTTTTTAATAAACTAGCCCAATCCTTTGCAAATTTTTATGCCATTGCGCCCATAATGGCTAAAGAAGTATCAAGCGAAAATTATGGACGTTTTTTAAGCTGTCTTGAGACTTGCATATTAGCTTCTGAACATGCTTCTAAGGATTGTACTGATATTCAGTGTCAAGAGCAACTTTCTGATATGAAGGCCAAATTCGAAGAAGTTTATGAAATGATGCCCCTGGGCCCCTCTGTTCTTTTGCAAAGAGATCTCAATCGTTTATCTATGCTAGCTAAAATCCCTCAAAACGAAACTTACAGCTGCCCTCTGGGTGAGTTTTACGAACCACAAATTTCTTTAATTGATTTATCAATGTTTTTTCAACATTTTATAAAAAAACATGGTTATGCTGGGGTAGATATAGTGATGAAAACAGACAGAAATAGTAATCGTTTACCTAGCGATAAAATGATAACAAGTATAGCTTTTGAATACGAAGAAAACACACCAAGTGCATTTTCAATTTTTAATAAAAAAGAAAAAAAATCTTCTAGGGAAGATCAAACCAAAGAAGTGATTGAGTTAATCACACCCCATATAGAGAAATGGCGTTTCTCTAGCTTTCAAGTTGGACATACTGACGATATAAAAGATGACCTTGCTAAGCGGGGAATCAATGTGAAAAAGTGGGGGTTATTCGTAGAATTCGTACATATTAAAGTAGAAAAAGACTCAAACCAAGATAAACCCACTGATTCCAAAAATGCCTTGGCAAGTGAAAGATCTGATAAAAAGAGTGGCAGTGAGAATATCAGTACATTACCAACGCAAAATAATAATATAAAAAAAAAAGCAAAAAAAATATAAATTGTCGAATTAAAAATTTTTTAAATAATTTTCTGAAGAAATTCATCGGTCTATTTATAAAAATAAAAAAAAATGTGTGTTCAATTATGCGAAAACACTAAGATATTTTTTTCTATGCTAAATTTAGCAAAAAGTAGAGAATAAATAGGCCAATTAATCATTGGCTTTCTCTTATGTAAACATTATGTCTAACTATTTGAACAGAACGTTACTATTTCTTATTTTGCCATATTTTGGTTTTGGTATTTTTTAAATTCTATGGTGATAGAGTATGTATCAGAAAACTTACTACATACTCTCGATAGATACAAAAGATAGTCCCAGAAGGTACATATTAGCCTTAGTCAAGCTATATGTTACTTACGCTGCCCAATCAATGGGATAGATTGAAAGGAAATGTGCGGTAAGTCTTCAATTACACTTTTCTTCTGTAACGTCTGATAATATGTACTCATCTACAGACAAAGCACTCTCATTTTTAAAGTAAGACTGGTAGAGTTTTATTCATGCTCTATCCAAAGTTTATGCTTTAAGCAGCAATATGAAGAAGTGAAACTTCTCTAGATTTCCTCTGTAGAGCTGATTCCATATTAAATTCTCTGACAACCCTAGCCCTCAGCGGACTACTAGCATCCCCTTCCACTTGAATCAATTTAAGTCCCCCGGAAGCCCTAGAAAATTGTTGTAAGGGAGTTAGAAATGATCTTACCTTAATGAGCTGGGATTTTAGTTGATCTTGATCGAGTTGGGTTTGATTAATGCTATAGTTAACAATTTCTTCGTGAGTTTCTTCTAAACGCATCTCTTTGAGCTTAATAGCCAGTCGTTTCACATCATCGGCCTGCTCTTGCATTTGCTCTTTTTTAATTCGAGAACGTTCCCTCTGCATTTCCAGCTGGGCCCGATTGAAAGAACTCAGAATGTGTAGAAGGACTTTATTTTTGCCACTTTTCAGATCTTCGGGGGAGTATCTAGAAGTTTTATAAGTTTTAACCCCTTCTGGTTGAAAACCTTTACTACCTATAGTCTTCTCTTGATCCCCCTGATTGAGTTGTTCGTTCTTATCTTCCTCAATTTCAACCTGAAAATATTCTTTGAACAAACTCTTAAAGTCAATTTGAGCAAATAACTCTTCTAATTCTTCGTAGGTAAGTTTTACGGTCTTCCCGTCAAGATCCGTCAATAACCCCTGCTCATTCAATTCAGAAACTTTATTCCTAAAAGCCGTCTCAAACTCTTCTTCAGAAGTGGTGTTTGGATTAATAAAATCAGCTAAATAGTCTTTTAGTGAGATATTCTTATCTTTAATGAGATAGTTATCAAGAAAGGTTGCTTTTGTATTTACGGCAGAATTTGCTAACTCAGCACGAATGAATCGTTGATTTTCTGCGAACTCATCTACAGAACTTTGCTCTTCTTTTACAAATAATCCGTCACACAGTTGTTTGATTTGAAGCGCAGTGGAACTTATGCAAGATATATCAGAACTTTTAGTTTCTTCAGTAGATGGGGTTGTTTTAGAATTGGAGATTGAATCCGATTTTACCTCATAGTTGTAGCCTGCGCTATGAAAATTTGCGCCTGTAGAGGACTTGATGTCAGTCATAATTCCCCCAAATAGATCTTGCTTTTTGTATTATAACATATAAATTATAATTTTAAAAATCGTTTTTTATAGATACCTCTAAATCGTCAAAAACTCTTGTCTTGAATAAAATGAGAGTGATATATTAAGATATATGGAAATAAAATTTTTATTTACATAGGTAAAACATGTCTTTTGAATTCAAAAAAGTTAGTCAACTCCAAGATGCAGTCGTAGATTATATGTATGCCTATAAAGAAAAGAAAGAAATTGACGATTACATCACAGTTGACACCTTTTGTAAAACAGTAGGCATTGAGGCACCAAAGGAAGACCAAAAAGAGCGGATAAAAAAACTTTACCAAGACTATTTATCAAAAAATGCGATTACATTCTCAGTTTCACAGGGTAAAGGAAAATTCGAATTAAATGACATCGAACCTTTTATTCAATACTTTAAAACACATAAAGAGTGCAAAGTCCTTAATATTCAACGCTTTTCAAAAGTTAACAATTTAACAAAATTGCTAGAGTTTGTTTCAAACTCACAGATAGAAAAGATTGTCATCTCTTCCGAGCTTAAAGAAGCATTAAAAGAAGAAGAACAAAAAGCTATCATAAAGGCTAAAACAGTTAAACCGAGTTTGCAGCTTGGTTTTGTAGACCATGCTAAGCCTGAAACCAAGCCTGTCCCTGTCAAATCCCCTGCAAATAATACCAATTCAGCTCCTTCTAGCCCACCTCACGCGTCTGTTAAACCTGCAGCAGGTTCTGGCACTACAACACCCGAAAATCGTTCTCCTTCAAGCTCCCCCACTGGTTCACCTCCTAAGACAGACGATAAAATCGATGCTAAAATGAAAAAGTTAGCAGTTTTAAGGGAAAAATTGAAAAAATTCACTGTTAAAGATAGACCTGCGTACGAAGTATTCTTAGAGTATCTGATTGCCAATCCATCAGCATCCTTAAAAGAAGCTTTAGAGTTTATTCGAAAAGAAGACAAGAATTAATTTTTTTATAATACATATGCATAGAAATGCATATGTATTATTATGAAACATTCTAAAATCTTATTGGACTTCTTTTGTATCTTCTTCACTTAAAGGATCATCAAGATTTCTATAATCATCATCTCCTATAAGTTCGTCTAGATCTTTAATATCGTCATCGCTTGCAGTACTTATTCCGCTGCGGTTGGTATTATTAATAGATTCATTGTCCGTATCCCTAGCTTCTGTTTTTGATGATGCCCTACCTTTTTTAGACTTAGTCTCCTCTATTTCTTCTTCTTTTTTATCTTCTACTGCTTCGGGATTGGGAGGGGTCGTGGTGGGATTTGCAGCGGCAGGTTGAGTCGGATCAAGTTGGGGTTGAGGGGGTGTCTCCTCCTCAGTCTTATTGTTCCAAATTAGCTTGATCGAATTAAATAAGTCGGTATTTTTAGCCAATTTTTTCGTGTCTTTTTCTTTAGAAAAATACTCATCATTTAATACTTTTACGTCTTTACCCTTAAAACGATGAAGTCCAATGAGTTGACCATTAGCATTCTGCTCAAAGCCTATAGCTGTCGCTTTCTTTCCTAGGCCTGCTGCTAGGGCAGCTTTCCCCATTGAATCCAATCTACCTAAGTATTGCTTTGTACAAGCATCTACTTTAGATGGATCTGCTGGAAGAGGTATGGTAAGACGTAACTTCTTCCCCTCAACAGTAAACTCTTTAAAGGCGCTTTTACCATCAATAGCAACTGAAAATCCATTAATGATAGTTTCTGCAGCTTCAATCCTTGATGTTCCTGGAGTCAATCCATTTACGGGACCTGACATAAACACCTCCTATGTACATACATATCGATTATAGATCTAATAATAAGAATAAATCAAATTTATTAATTTTTAATTAACCTATAAAAATTTCAATTAAAAAGCGTGATTTATAACATTAACATCTAAAACAAAATGGTTTACACCGAGAATAATTGTAAAATTATTTTTTATAATTATTTACTCATATACACATATTTAATTTATATTGAATGAAATAGTAATATTAATCTAATTGAAGCACGAGCGAGGAAATATGATTTTTTGAATATGATGCTTCTTGTAAAACAAATGAGAAGGGTGATGGGCCCCGCTAAAAAAATTACTTCTAAAGGAATCTTAGATTAAACACTGATAATCTTAGACGCGTTAAAGATCTCTATAATCCTCAAATTCCCAATAACCGATTCGAGACAACTTTTCTCCAATTTGTGGCCAATGATCGCCCCCACAACTTTCCACTAATCGCTTAATTTTTTCGTATATTTTAGGATAGTCGTACTCTTTAACTAATAAATACCCTCTTCCTAAAACGGCATCTTCTTTTTCTAAGAGAGAAAGCATCCATAAAGGAGTACAAACCTCTATATCTACCGAGTCCATTCCCTCTTTATCGTAAGTGCCTACTAAAGCTGTAACCAGAATGCTAAAATTATCGTGGATGGGAGGCTGATACAAGATTAAATCATCGGTATCTGGACTATAAATATCTTTTAATACTGCTCTCATGGGAAATTCTCTGAAGTTTTCTTTCTTATTCTAGGATGGGGTCGTACGTGCACTATTTCCTCTCTAATTTTTTTCAGTAAATCCACATATTGCTGGCATTCATAAAAAATAGCTAGATCTTCAGTGTGGGTCAATTGGATTTTTAATAGACTTTCTTCAAGGTCACTGATTTGAGGTATCTCATAAGGAGAGACTTTAGAATTGTCTTTTTTGGAAAATACGATGCCGGCAAACATAGAGTCAAAAAGAATTAGATCTTCAATCCAAGTCGATAATTGTTCGTCCTTTGGGAAAGGAGGAAATTTTTTCGCTTCTAACTCTACGCATAGAGCATTTATTTTTTGCTTCATATGATCCTATTATATCATCTCCCTACTACCTTGACTGATGACAGCAGCAATATCAAATTTCATGTATATAATGTATTCATCTTCTAGAGATGACCCATACTATCCGATTTATTATCTTAAGACCAAGGGATTGTTGGCTTAATGGCTTATATTTTGACGGTTACTCAGTTGGAGTGGTTATCATTCCTTTAGTTTTGAAATAATTGCATCGACCCAATCCTCTTCTTTGAAGATTTTTGCAACTTTGGTATTCACTGCTTCATATTTATTCATTAATTGAATCGTCTCCGGATGATTTACATCTCCAAGAAATCGGACAGGCTGAATTAAGCTAATCCAATAAAAATATGGATTAATTCCTTGTAATTTTTTTGATTCAATTTCATGAAAAAGCAATTTCTTATTATAAAACAGTAGAGAATTATGAGTCCCGTACCCTAGCAAAATTCCTAGCAAGCCTTGATGGTGATTAAGCGCTTCCATTAAATTTAGTTCATGAGATGTGAGTCGCTTTAAAAGCATATCTGCTGTAATATAATGTCCCAACACCTCTTTAAATAGATTTTTATTTTTCTCATACACTCGATAAAAGGCTTGTTTATTTATTAATATGATTGTTTTGTAATGCGTATTCTCCTTATCAAAAAAGAGATAATTCTTAAATTTTATATTTCCAAATTTTGATTTCCAAATATTCCAACTTACTTCTAAAAAATTCACAGGTTTTTTATATGAAAATAAGGCGCAGTAGCGAATTAAAGACAAATGATTCACATTAGAAGTATTAATATGCTCAAAAGACAGAGGCTTATCCCCATAAAGGGTATAGGAAAATTCGTCAAATTTAAATAAGTAATCAAATACATATTCAATATGGGCTTTTTCTTCTTCAGTGATCTCTTGAAAAGCATCCTCTGAAAATAAACTGCAACAAAATATAAAGGATACAATGATTAATGGATGAATCTTCACTTTGTTTTTGCCAAGTCAATTTTGGTTCTCAACAATACCATTCACTTCATCCGCAAGAAAGTAAAAAAATCAACGATAAAAAAATTCGACATGCTAAGTTTGGTCTTCTCACCCCTGTTCTTTGGAAGAATACTCATTAGGCTTGGCAGGATTCTCTCTCTGTAAGAGGAGGAGGAGATATTAAATACCAAACTGCCTATGGTAAAAAATAAATCATACAGTTAACTTACTTCTATTGATAGTTGTGTAAGAAGGATTTTATGAATAGCATCTGCATAAAGACAAAAATTAAAGAAAACCAAGAATATGAAGTACGTGCATGGTTTAAAGCTTTAAATGAAAGAGTAGAGGAGACATTGGAGTCTCTGAAGCAAGAAGGTGTCTACATTGAGTGCACCTATTTAGATAAACAGGCGGATGGTTTATATTTAATTCATTACATGAAAGCTGAAGATATTGCCAAGGCCTACATGATCTTTAATGAGTCGAATCTGAGCATAGATCATTTCTACAAAACTCAATGGAAGAGGTTTTGTGAAGGCCGCGTTGTTTTAGAGGAGCTATTAGACCTTCATACCTTTTAGACATAATAATTAATTCTCTAGATAAAGAAAACAGGTCTCTTATCGGAAAAGATATTCGCACTGTTCAAGAGGGATGGCCTCTAGGAATGCCCTTGGTAAAAAATTTAGGTTCGGGACTGTGGGAAGTGCGAAGTACTCTTCCAAATGGGATAGCTAGAGTCATTTTTGTAATGAGAGAAAGCCAGATGATACTCATCCATGGCTTCATTAAGAAAACCCAGAAAACGCCTTTGCAAGATATAGATGTTGCAAAGAGACGTGCAAAAAATCTTAATTAAGAGGAAGTATGGCAAAACATAAGCATATTGGATCTAGCTTCGATGACTTTCTCGAAGAAGAAGGCATCCTTCAGGAATGTAAAGAAGAAGCAGCAAAACGTGTTCTTGTTTGGCAGCTTGAGAAAGAAATGCAAAAACAACATCTTACTAAAGAAGAATTTGCTAAACGGATGCATACAAGCCGAGCTGCTGTTAATAGGATTTTAGACCCAAAAAAACCATCTACTCTGCGATCTTTAAATGCAGCAGCAAGAGCAGTAGGAAAAAGACTCAAAGTTTCCTTAGCCTAGTTTAGTATAACTACATGCTATTCATAATTGCTTCATCGCGATCTATATTTATTTTTTTTGAATGGTTTATTTTCCATCGGTATTTTTGATATCATCTCCCTTATATCCATAGTGATGACAAGAGCAATAACAAATTTCATAAGATGAAGAAATTTATTCATTGTGCTAAATCTAGTAACCCTTCCACCTTCGTGCATTTCCATAGGAAATATCCATTTGAAATGGTTATGCTGTTAAATTTTTTGTATGATGAATTCAACTGAATCCGGTACATTTACTTTAATTTCCATCACGTTCCCTTGTTAAATCACTCAATTCCCTATCTGAGTGGTCCTTAAATTACCCAAAAGGACTGACCAATCATGGAATATTTGCAATACTTCCTTTAAATTTGCAAGGCCGCAGCGGGCTTCAAATTTATTTTCTTTCACAAAACACTCCAGCCAATCGTCCTGGGATCTTACAAGATGCGTTTTTTCAAAAAACCCGTGGGCTAATTCTGTATCTTCTAGGTTTATACTTAGAGACCAACCTGGCCGATCAAGGGTATTAAAATGAATCCCACACCTATGCTCCCAGTCTCCATTACATTGGTGTTTATACCAATTCTGTAGCCAAAGAAAATAATCATCCATTTTCAAAATCCTTTAAGTAGATATCTTTGGCAAAATTAACTTTCTGCCCAATTTCGAAAAATCTGTAGAACCTCCGGTAAATTAGACGGCCCACAGGGTCCCATGAATTTACCCTCCTCACTGAAACAACACAACCAATCGTGTTCAGAGCGATCTATATTTATTTTTTCGAATGGTTTATTTTCCAAATCGGTATTTTTGATATCAACTGTTAATAACCATCCTGGATTGTCCAATGTATCTATTTCAATTTTATGGCTCGCTTCCCAATCTCCATTGCAATGTTTTTTGAACCAATGACTCAGCCACTCTAAGTTTTGCATCATTTTTAACTTTCTGCCTATTGAATAAAAATATTTATTAAAATTTCTCAATCTATAAGACATCTCTCTTGCGATTAGTTCTTTGAATAACCACTACCTTAAAACTGCAGATGGAATTACTCAAAGTTTTGCATGCGAAAATTTAAAGCAAAAATCTTCAGAATGCTATTTGTGGAATTTGTATTAATAAAAAAACATTTAAGATCTTTAAGATCTACTCCCATCTTTTGCCACTTTTCTCGAACATCTTCTATCTCTTCTGATTCGGTTATACATTCCGCTGTGAGAATAGATTCGTTAGCCACAATCCCAAAATTCATTTCCATCTGCAACTCATAGCAATCGAAAAACTCTAGATAAGTTTTTTTTCCTTCAGGCCATTCAATTAAAAGTTTAACCGTATCTTGATGTCCAGGATTGCTTCTATCGAGGTAAAAAGATTCAAGGATGGCATCGTGCCAATATAAGTTATTAAACTCATCTTTCATAAAATATCTTTTTGTTCTAGGCCGTAAGAGCAGGCAATTGTTGCTTTAAAAAGGGTTAAGATCTAATCGCAAGTTGAGGAATTCCTCTTCGTTTTCACATTCTATGATTATCATTTCTGCACATCCCTCCTCATCACGTAAAAATCATACAAATCTAAAAAGTGATAAAGTCTCTAACCGTGATCCAGAGGCACTTTAGGAAATTCTCTTGTTAATGCCAATTCAAATAAATGAGAAGTTACCACTTCATCTATTAGAAATATCCCTGGGATGTGAGAATGCTTCTTCAATCTATCCATTTCCCATTAGATGATGCTTTGCTTTTTCAATGGCTTCTTGAAATTTAACAAGAGGTAGTGAAAGATATTCTTGAGAACTCATTGGATAGATTTCTAGAATTAATTCTGAAGTCTCTTGAGAAATCTCGGCAACATAAGGACTTCCTATGACAAATTCAAAATCTACGCTCATATCTAATGCCCTTTAGGTACAAAATATATTAAAATACCCTCATTTAAAAAATGGGATGATTTGATCTAGAGTAATCATCAAAAGAATTATTTAAAATATCTTTCTAAGGCATTTTTAGGTTGTTTTTAAGTTTGCGATAAAATTTATTATGTGAGAAAAGAAATGGGACATGCTCTACATATTGCTCAAAAGGAGATTAACATCGAGATGCTAAACCTTTAAAGGGTTTTGCGGAGGAAGCGTTCTTGAGATTGTGGAAAGCGACGGTCAAGGAACTTATCGTACAGTTTATACAGTGCAAATGGAAGAGGCTGTTTTTGTCCTCCATGCCTTTCAAAAGAAATCAAAGACTGGAATTAAAACACCTAAACAGGAAATTGAATTAGTGGAACAAAGATTGAAGAGTGTTCAGCAAAAGTATAAATAATACAAAGAAGGTCATATGGCTAAGAAAAAAAAAGAACAAGAAGATATAAAATTTGAAGTGGCCAGCGCAAATATTTTTGCAGATATTGGAATTGATAATGCTGATGAAGAATTAACCAAAGCAGAGCTTGCTTGGGAGATTGATCATATCATAAAAAAACGAAAGCTCACGCAAGCAAAGGCTGCTGAATTGATGGGGATTAATCAGCCCAAAGTTTCTGCCTTATTGCACCGCAAACTCTCTGGTTTTTCTGTAGAGCGTTTAATGCATTTTTTAAATTTGCTTGGACAAGATATTGACATTGTTGTTAGGCCAAAGCCCCGCAATCGAATTGCAAGAGTTCATGTCATTAGTCATGATACTTATTCAAACACCCCTTTAGCCGCCAAATCGTTATAAAAAATGCAGTGTAGATATGCTTTTTGCAAATACTAATGTATCCTCTTCAATCAGGAAAAGTAGATTATGTCCCGTTAATTGAAACACCTATTACAAAAAAGCAGCATTAATGAATGTAAAAACTAAAGATATCAGTGATTGTTCATTAAATAAATTAATTAATTCTCTTTTAAAATATTTTAATTATGCAATTTATAGGTTTGCGATAAATTTAATTTTCTTGAGAAACTGTGTCCAAAGTTTCTCTCAAATCGATATTAACGAAAAACCAAGAATCAAAGTCAGCTGCATTTATTGAACTTGAAGTTCAATAATTAAGATGCCATCTAGTAACTCTTTAGCTTAATTCTTCTCTATCCGAAGAATTGGTCAGAAAGTTAATAAATACATTAATTTTATGAAGTGCCTTATGCACGCAAGCTGAACTTAATTAGAATTAGAAGTATTATCCGTTTTCCTTAACTGCCACAAGCGTTGTTTTGCATCTTGAATCACCGCTAAAAAATCTTTAAGGTTCAGGTCCCAATACATTTCCCCATTTTTAGGTGGATATAGACGGATGCGCAAGTTTTCAAAACCTTCATCTTGAATGAGCAATGCGATCAAATTTGTATCATAACCAATATCAGCGACTAAATCTTCATAATTTAAATCGCTCCCTACACTATATTCTAGCTTTATATCTTTCATGAGGATTCCTTAATCTCCCCATGAAGCAAAATTTAATTTGTACATTAGATTTCCCTCAACCATTGACTCTTATCCATTAAAAGCCACTCAACTTTCCATTGCGCTTCTTCGAAACACGCTTTCACATCTTCAAAATTCTCCATCCACATATCATAGCCTTCACTATTTTCTTCTAAAGTTTTTTTAAATAGAATGTAGTAACCGCCGGTATGAATTAAGTCTTCTTGGATGTATATATACCAGCCTTCATCTTCTCCTTTTATAATGAGGCCTGTCGTACTTAATTTGATTTCGTCCATTTGAAATTAACCTTTTATTCAATTTAACGATTAAAAAAAGAAGGCTTAGGGGTCAAAGACTTTGGGTTCTTGAGGCGTGGCAATATAAACCCCTAACCCTTCCACGCTAAAAGTCCATGGTTCATAAGTGTCGGTAGAAAAGATTTCAATTTTTTGATGATTGGATAGAACAAAAACTGGATCAATTTTTAGCAAGGTTTCCTGGATTTGAATTTTAATAATCTCAAGATCTTTGAATATAGTCGATACTTCTATTGATCTCTCATCATTACAACCCAAAACTACTTGGCTATCCGTAGAAATTCGCCAAGCACTTAAAGTTGCAAAACCCCAATTCGGACCATACTATGAAAGGAGGTTCCGTCCCAGGTTATTTCAGAGATCTTTAGAGGCAAATAAGGTCTTACTTCTAGGGTCATCTTTTCTATCATAGTAATCCTCTATGTATAATCTCTTCTGCATTCGGTCATTCACAGTTCCTAAGATCTTCATTTAAATTCTTCAATTTATCTAAAGGCTCTTTTTGAAATTTCCTGTTTATGCATTGCTCTGCTTTTCCCTTTATGACTTTTGTTTGTAGAAGTGACTTTTATATAAGTCTGAAGTCTAATCCTATCGCTTCTTCCATAAAATCTGCGCCAAGTTTTAGTTAGAAGACGTCATCTTTGCGAGTTTTTTGAGGGGGTCTTTTTCATCGCGACTTAACATATCTGCTAGTAATCGGAGTTCTACTTCTGAATATTCAAATTCAGGTCCATGTTGCATGCAGGATGGGCCATTAATACTTCATCTAATTTCTCTGATATTTCTTTGATATGTGTTGCATAAAAGTGATCAGACCATCTGGCTATTTTAATAACATCAAATTTTGTATTTAAAATATGCTTTAGATCCTGACTAAAATGCATTTTTGAATACATTTAAAAACCTGAAGATCTCTTTATTTTTTTACATTCTTTAGCCCATTCATTAAAATAACTCAGTATATCCAAAAGATTACAGGGGCCACCTGCGCCTTCAAATTTTCCATCGCGGATAAAACAGTGACACCAATTGTTCTCATCTATTTCGTTTTCTATGGCTTGAAAAGTTTCATTTTCACAATGAGTTCCCTCTAAATCAATTGTGACACGCCATCCCGGGTTATCAATAGTGCTGATTCTAATTGTTTCATTATGTTCCCAGTCTCCGTCACAATATTGGTGATACCAACTTTGAAAATCTGAAAGGACCTGAAGTTGATTACTCATGAAATTTCTCAAGTTTATGAATTTTTTTACTCGTCTAATTAATTCGCTCTTGTATATGAAAGCCCTGGCAAGTCACACCAAAACATTCATGTTTTTTTCAATCACCGCACCTTTGGAAATTTTTCAAAGTTCTCCATCATGGATTTTTTTTGAAACTCAAGTTGATTAAAAACCTCTTCAGCTTGTCTGCCTAAGTTGTTCAACTGATAGAGGTAGTCTTGGTACATCTTTAAATCAATATCATATTCAAAAATTAGAGTTTGATCTTCATACGTATAAGAACCTTTAATAAATTTCATGAATTTCAGGAGGCATTTACATACCCGAATCATCTCTTTTTGAATTCGATAGTTTTCCGACGCTAGAAAACTGTTAGAATTTATGCTTTTTTTGTACCCTTCAAAAAAAGACTCTTTCATCACACCTTCAGCGATTTGACTATGGGCTTTTGCTTCAATTTCCTTTGCGTACTGCTTTTGTTCATTTTCACATTCGTCTAACACATTGGATAATGCGTTTAATTTTTCGATTGAGCTGATAATCTCCTTCTGATCACACAATTTTTCAGGAGAAATGATACTTTCAAAATCCACTTTTTGTATGGCCTCAGCCAGACGTGTTGACTGTCGATTAGAAAATTCTGCTGCCTCACTCATTATTTTCAGGAGAGGACCTGCCTCTCCATATTCACCTGATAAATAATTTTTTGAAGAAATAGACTTAGCGTCTTCATTTAAGGCTAGTTGAAAGATTTGCTTCATTTCATCCAGGGATTTTGCCATCTGAGCGTCCTTTACCCGTCGGTAATGTGAAAAGGAGAAAGCATAGACAGACAGAAAAAGGAATAATATAGAACAACATAAAAACACCTTAGGATAGCGCCTAAAGATAAGGGAGATCAGGAGAAGAGGAAATAGCCTTTGACCCAGAACATTTCCAAAATTTTGAGCAGAAATCGAATTTGCTATCGCGACTTCCCAAAGCAACACTATTCCGATGATAATCATTAAAATAGAAATGAGACGGATACGCTTTTTTATAAACACCACTTTGACACCTTTATTAATAGTGACTGATTTTTGAGTTTTTCATTCAGCCCTGCCTATTGGTAAAAACCAAATTTTTACCAGGTTTATAAAAATATGAGCCTGGCTAAAATTTTGAATCTCAAGCGTTGGTGCTGAAGAAATTGTTAAAAACCTATTTATTTCAAATTACAGATCAATTTTTTAAACTGTCATGAAAGGGTAAATGATTTCTCTAAAAGATGACAACAAAATTTTTATAGATAAGTAAATTTAATCACCATGAGGAGTTCTGAGCAGCCTTTAGGGTAAAACGGATTGCCAAGACCTATGCAAAAGAATATTTTTAGATACCTATTCGCAAGAGCTAATCCAGTGATAATGACTCTCGCTTACAGATCGTTGATGATCAAATTTTTAGATCTTTCACTAAATCCATTTAAATTTTCCCTATCATACACACATACAGTGATTTCTTTTTGATGATCATCGCTTGATATATGGGAATGGTTATTTAATGGCCCAGTTATAAGAGCCGGGAGACTATCTAGCATTTCTATTGCTTCAGATAGAGTTAGATACAATGTGACATTTGTTATGGATTGATCCGTGCTTTCATCCAAGATACGCAAAATACACCTCTTGCTTTAACTGTTTATAGTCTAGAATGAGTCCATGCTAAATAACACGAGAGCTTAAAGCCAAATCTTACTTTATCTTATCAATTTCTGCCCTGCTCGACTTGTTACGCCTTTAGGTCTATTTATCCATATTGTTTAAATTCATTCGTCCAAGAAAATTATTTATCACCTGTACTAGTTTTTCATTTCCATAATAAGAGCGATCCTCCATACGAAGGAGAGGATTAGGTTCGTAGTCATCCAAGTCAGAGGCTAATTCACTTAGGATTTCATCTGTTTCTTCCCTATTCCAAATTTCATTCTGAAATTTTCTTATTAAATCACTAGGGTCTTCTTTATTTTTTATTTTATGTAATACTGTTAATATTTCTCGTAGCTTAGTATCGTCCATGTTCCTCCACTCCATCAAGTTGATTATAACAAACCGATGTCGTCCACCTAATTATATGTGATCTGTAAACTCAAGGATTAATAAACGTTATTTCAAGAATAAAGCACCGATAACTAAGCGATTATCTTTTCGACTTCTGCTATTGTAATTCCTATCAGCTTTTGAAATTCCCACTCTTCTATATACTTTGGTATGACTTTAAATATTTTTTCATCATATTTACTTCATCATCGCTAAGCAATAATAGAGCTTCAGGTTTGCTTATTTCAGCCCTTATCTTGTTGTCTAAATCCATAACTTTTTTTAGTTACATCAAATCTTTCTTCAAAATTAGGTAAATACAAACTAAATTTTCAATTCATTTCAATCATCAGTATTTGCAGCATGAGGAGTAGCAAGAAAATCTTCAATAGAAAACTTCAATGCGTCCGGTTTCATTTGACCGCTAAATCACTATACATATGAACTGACCCATATTTTCAATGAAACCCTGCCTTTCATAACCTCATAGATAAAGGTGTTTTTTTTTCGTGGCTATACACGATGTCATCTCAAAATACGGGGAAGAGTTTTGAAAGGATGATCATCCTTTCTTTATTATTTTATGCCATCCAGTTGGGCTTTTTTTCTCAAATAGGACAAAGCGATGCGCATTCAATTCTTATCTTCACATTTAGATATTATTATTCCCTGACTCACGACCTCAATGACAGGATCATCATCTAAATCTAAAAATTGATAGGCTTTATATCCATGATCAGAGGGAATATTTTGATACTTGTGATCTAGAGCTAATTGTAATGATGGGGAAGAGGGATTTTCACAGATATCTGAAATGTCCCCGGCCTGATAGTTTGAAAAGTATATACAGTCTTTAAATTCTACTTTCAATATATTTCCATTCCATGCTTGTAAATAAACAATTAAATTAAAATCCTCAGATTTAAAAGAGACAATTTCAGAATCTGCTAATCCATATTTTGTTTCTACAGATTTCCTATTATTCATTTTTTTCTACTTCCGAAACGTTTCACTATTTATTAAGGTTTAATTTTGTATAGGTTACGTATGCAATACATTTTAATTGAGCCACCTTACCTCCCATTGTTCTTCTTCGAAACAATCTTTCACATCTTCAAAATTCTCCATCCATGCATCATAACCTTCTGTACTTTTTTCTAGGCTTTTTTTATATAAGATATAGTATCCACCTGTACCTTTTAAATCTTCTTGTATGTATATATACCAATCTTTGTTTCTTCCTTTCGCAATTAATCCGTAAGTATTTATCTTTATATTATTATCCATTCAAACTCCTCTTAATGGCAAATCCATTGAAACAAAAACTTTTCTTTGATGTTATAGAGGATCAAGTATTCCCAATCAATGAACTATCTTCATGCCAATTTGAAGAATTATTAACCTCGGTGATCAAGACATCCTTAGATACAATTTCCACTGCAGCTTCGTCGTTTGTATCTATAAATTGGTATAATTTAAATCCATGGTCCTCTGGAATTTCATTAAATTCATTCTCCAAAGCTTTCTTTAATGTACTGGATGAATCGTTTTCACAAATATCTGAAACATCTATACAAACCGTATCTAAAAAGTGTATATATTCCTTAAATTCAATTTTTAGAATGACTCCATTCCATGTTTGTAAATAAAAAAACAAACTATAATTATTGGAATTATAAGATAATATTTCCGAATCAGCAAAACCAATTTTATAATTTAATGATTTTCTATTATCCATATTTTTTCCTGAATCAGTATGTTCTTAAGCATTTGTTTTTTTTATTAACCTCTGAGTCCGTCATGTAGAATTAAACTAGATGGGGTTGACCGGCATACCTAAACCACTCATGCATGTTTAAGTAGTTCATATTTAATCTGAGGTATAAATGTTCTTTCGGACCTGGAATTAAGGTATAAAGGTGTCATTTTGATTTTATGTCGGCGATTTTCTTTAGAGGATCCTCTTCATTATTCATTAACATATCTGCCAGCGATTTCAGTTCAAATTCTGAATATTCAAATTTAAGACCTGTACCCATTAAAGCTAAGCACTCTAATACCTCACCTAAATCTGGTTCAAAATCTATTCCATGATAAAAAAAAGATTATGGGCCCAACCTGAAATCCTCTTAACGTCGTAGCTTTTGTCCAAGTCTTTTCTTAAAAATTCTCCTGTTGTTTAGAATATTTCATCTTCAGGTCTCTGGGATAAATAACACATCTTAAACATTTAGCTCTCACAAAGAGCGATTAGCTATTCATCTACTTTTTTCATCTGTATTAAACGATCCCTTGCAAGTTGAATAGTATGAAGAAAATCATCTAACAAAAATCCCAGCTATCAGAATGTTCAGGCGGAAAAATTTCTATATCCATATTATTTCCCCCCTTTTCTTGCGATAAAATTGCAACAGTACAATCGTTCCAAACGATATCAGCGACCATTTCTTCATAATCTAAATCACTACAAATACGAACTCTAAAGTTATTTTTCATTAACACCTCCCCTTTCCATTAATCTCGATACTATTCCTCACCGCTTCAATAAGGACCCCCTAAACTTAAAAAAAACTACAGCTTCATTTGAAATTAATTTAAATATAAAAATTGCAGAACTTTTCCATCTTGAATACTGCAAGCATAATTATAAAAAATAACCTCATGCAAACTTCTTTTCTCCTATAAGCTAAAATCCCTTAATGATCCTCTTTTGAATTAAAATCCTTTGGTTCTTGAGGTGACGCAACATACACGCCTATATCTAATCCTAATCCATTCACACCAAAAGTCCATGGTTCGTAAGTGTCTGTAGAAAAAATTTCAATCTTGTGTTGGTTTGAGAGAACGAAGACAGGATCGATCCTTAAAAGAGTTTCTTGGACTTGAATCTCAACAATCTCAAGATCTTGTAAAATAGATATCTCCTCTGTTGATCTATCATCATAACAGCCTAAAACTAATTTTTCATTTGTAGAAATACGCCAGGCACTTAAAGTTGAAAAGCCCCAACCGCTACCATAAAAATGGAATACAGTACCATCCCAGGTTGCTTGGAGAATTTTTAAGGGAAGATGTGGACTCACTTTCTTTATCATACGTTCAATCATGGTATCAACTCTACAGGGGTATTTAATCTGACAAATTTTTTCCTGCATATACTATACAATTTTCTAGAAGTTTGTATAGAAACAAAATGGGAGAATTTAAAAGGCGACTACATTATCGGAGTAATTTTGAAATATTAGGCTTAGAGACCTAGCGCAAATGCGACATGAATTGTGGTTCATCCGATTAAGAGAAAATTACAGACACATTTAATTGAGCCACTTGACTTCCCATTGTTCTTGCTTAAAACAATTTTTTACATCTTCAAAATTCTCCATCCAATGATCATATCCTTCCGTATTATTTTCCAAAGCTTTTTTAAATAGAATATAGTATCCTCCGCTACCTTTTGAGTCATCTTCAACAAAGATATACCAACCTGTGTATTTTCCGTTTGTAATTAATCCGTGTGTATTTATCTTTATATTAATATCCATTCTGTTTCCTTATTAACTAAATTTCGTCTTGAAAGAAGCGTTTGGAGGGAAGCCGGTTCATCGATCTATTCGGACTTATCCCATTTGTTTCTTAGCCCAAGCATTAAAGCTGCAAAAAATATCCATTAGCTTAAAAGGTACACCTGCTCCTCGAAATTTCCGATCTCATATAAAACATTGATACCGATTGTCTTCATTGATATCATTTTCTATGGTCTGAAAGGGTTTATTTTCACTGTCTGTCCATTCTAAATCTATGAATACATACCATCCAGGATTATCCATGGTGGAAATTCTTATCGTTTCCCTATGTTCCCGGTCTCCATCACAATACTGCTGATACCAGGTTTTGGAGATCAGAGATGATTTGAATTTTTGGTAAGATTCTAAGTTAGTAATGGGGATTCTATCAGTCAATTGTAATCAAATTGATCTACATGAACTTCTTCTTTTAATTCACTCTCAATTAATACAAGCAAATTTTCAAGAGCTTCTGTAATAATTTTCTCATCTGCTTCATCCAGACGATCTTTGCCTTGATCTAGGCAACAAGCGAAAACAATTTCTAATTCTAGCCAATTTGCTCTAAATTCTTCTTCCCAACTTATTTTTACATCTTCCATTACATTTAAAAGACCTTCTAAGTCATGAATTAAATCTGAAAGATAGATTTTTCGATCTTTAAAATATTCGATTTTCTTTTTCATCAATTTTAATTGACGTATGTCATATTCATTCATATTAAATCCTATTCGATGGGTTGCGCTAGCTACTTTACCTTTTCGATTTGTTAACACCAACATATTTTTATATACTTTTCCCGATGCTTTTCCTTTATGGATGGGAGAGGTATTTAGTTTATTTTTGTCTCAAACAACAACAAAAATCACTATTTTGCATTTCACATAGCGAAATATTCCCTAACGCCATTTTGCCTGAATGATGTGAGTGTTTTCTGCCACCAAAGGTCCAGAATTAGATTTAGATAAAACATTTATATTATGACTTGAAGCGCTAGCAGCAGATTTGTCCCAGTCTTAAAATTCCTCTGGAATCAAAAAATCTACAACATGTGCACCAACATTTTTGAGTAAGAGAGAAAGGTCCTTTCGCTAGATCAGCGATTCTTAGAGCATTCTTTAGGCTATTTAACGATATCTTAAGTTTTTTTATTCAGGTATTTTTTGCATTTTTAACAAAAAACATTTTGCTGCATTTAATGCATCTAAAAAATCATTAAAGAAAAACATCCATTTTTTTCCTTCACATGGTGGAAAAATTTCAATTTCCAATTTATCAAGACCTTTCTCTTGAGAAATTGTTGCAACAGTTTCTTCATTATACATTATTTCAACAACCACGTCTTCATATCGAAGGTCACTGGACAGTTCTATAGTAAATTTATTATTCATGTTGTGCTTGCCTAAAACTTTTAAAATCTCCAGGGAACCCATTTTCTGAACCTCTCAGATACCTAGGGTAATCTTTGACTTAAAATTTAAAGTTTATTTCACCTTCTTTCTTGGATAAAGAATCAGAGAATATTTTAAATCTGGACCTTCGATAAATATTAAATCGTCCAAAGTTATAAAGAAAATGTTTTCAACATGAGGAATAATTCTACAAAGATATATCTCTGTCTGAGACGGTGGCCTATGTTAGGGGATTTCATTCGGCCATGGGGATCTAACTTGTTTTATAAATTTGAGAGAAGAAGCTTTAAATTTTTTAAAATTTTGCCTAGCTTTATTTAAACTTTCTTCATTAGCCCCACCTTGAAAATCTATATTATTGTATTGAACTATGTCATCTTCCCAATTGCAGATTGGACAAATTTCATAAGTTCCGGGTGGGGGTTCTGAAATTGTTAAAAAGCCACAGCATGGACATGGATAACACTTATGCATTATTTCTCCTATTAATACTTGTACGGAACAAAGTTTTTACAAATTTCATCTTTGTTAAATGGACTCAACCTAGCATTAAATTCACATTTTACACGATTTTTTCTAAGTTTTTGAGTTGTTGCAAGGGATTCCAATGAGTAGGTTTTTTAGTCCCTAGGCTTTTCCAGGGCATCCCCTCATTCATCCAACGAATTTTCCAATCATCATATTTCAACTGTCTTTTTTTTACATCACCCCCAGCAAGATCATCATGCCCATATTGAATGCCACAACAAGGGCACATTAAAATTTGATGTACATGACTATAAAGGCTTTACCTAGACTCCACTCTCAATTTGATTAATCTTTAGCACGTGTAATTAATATATCCTTACTTGCAACTTCAATGGCAGGATCATCATTAAGATCTAATAACTGATATAGTTTATATCCATGATCTATGGGTACTTTTTCATATCGAGTATCCAATGCTAGTTGTAGGGATTTAGAAGATGGATTCTCATATATATCTGAAATATGGACTGCACGAAAATTAGAAAAATAAATGCAGTCTATGAATTCTATTTTTAATAGGACTCCATTCCATGCTTGAAGATATATAATTAAATTAAATTTCTCTGATTGATAAGATAATACCTCCGAATCAGAAAATCCAATATCATATTTTATTTTTTTTATATTTGCATTCATTATACATTTATATTTTTTATAATTTTGTAGAAAAAAGTAATTGAATTGGTGCGCAGAATTTTCACGTTAATCAAAACCTGCCCACACTCTTGTTAAACTCCCCTTGCTTCAGAAAATTGGAAATGAATCCACGATCCGATGTAGATAATTTTATAAATTATAACAGCGATCGTTTTATTTGTGGGTGTATCCCTATGTTTAATAGAAAAAGTTGTTTTCATAAATGAAAGCGAAATTACGCCGAAGGCGATCCTACAAATACCATTCCTGAGGGAAGACCAAAAACCCATGGTTCATAATATGTTGTAGAAAAAAACTCTAGCTTAAATTCATGAGAAAATATAAACACCGGATCCACAGATAGCTCATTAGACTGGATTAAAACTTTTTCAATTCTAGAGTTTTCTAGTTTTTTAATCGTTTCGTGTGCGTCATCATCATAGCACCCACTTATTAGTTTGTCTTTATAAACTACCCTCCAGCTGCAAACTGAGGAGAAGTTCCACCCTCGACCTTTTAAATTCAAGTAGGGATCATTCCATTCAATAGATTCAAGGTATAAAGGCAAAAATGGATTGACATCGTCTGTAATTAATTTTCTCATGGACCAGTTCCAAATGTATATATGTTCTTGCAGCATTTATGAGACCTTTGGTGGCTGTGAATTGAAAAGCAGGATTTTATTCACTAAGACTTCAACTCTGCATTTACTAGGAGATCATGTCTACCTCTAGCATGGATAAATTCTTACAGGCAATTTCAATGATAGGCTCGTCGTAGTCCATGAATTGATAAAGTTTAAAGCCATGGTCTTGAGGCACTTTGTCATAATAAATCTGTAAGGCTTTTTCAAATAGCTCCGAGGTATCTGCTTCACACAAATCTTCAATACCACATAGGGTAAACATTTGAAACATGATACATTCTTTAAACTCTAATCTTAATATTTTCCCGTTCCACCTCTCCAAAAATATTAAAAGATTATCTTCGCTAAATATGAATTTCAATAATGTACTTTCCTCTAAACCAATTTGAGTGGGTTTTCTATTAGTCATTATTAGCCTTTGATTTAATACTTTCTCCTGCCACGAATCCAAACTATGTCTTACAAGTGATAGGGATATTTTCTAAAACATTTAAGAAAGCTTCCCAATCTCAGATACATTTAGATCCCTACTTGCTACTTCAATGACCGGATCATCGTTTACATCAAGAAATTGATAAAGTTTAAAGCCATGATCGCTAGGCACTTTCTCATAGACTCTTTCTATAGCTTTTTTGAATAATTCTGAACTTTCAGTTTCATATACGTCTTCGATGTTCCATGTATTGAATATTTGAAACATCACACATTCCTTAAATTCAAATTTTAAAATCTTTTCATTCCAAGTCTTCAAAAAAATTAAAAGATTATCACTATCGGATGTATATTTTAAGAGTTCAGATTCACAAAAGTCTTTATGGCAATCCAAAGTTTTTTTATTGTCCATTTTTTATCCGTATTTTCCTGAAAAACCAGTATCGTGCAAAAAATAACATAACCATAAAGTTTATACGTAAAAATTATTTAACTCTATGGATAATCTTTTACATCTGTAATCAATAAGTTTTTACATACTATCTCGGTTACAGGATCATCGCTTATATCTATAAACTGATAGAGCTTATATCCATGATCAAAAGGTATTTCTTGATAGTGTCGGTCTAAAACCTTTTGTAATAAGTCCCCAGTTGAATTTTCGCATAGATCTGAAATATATTGAGTATTAAGGTTAAAAAAACATAAATAATCAATAAATTCGATTTTTAATATAACCCCATTCCAGGCTTGAAGATAAACGGTTACAGTGTCCTTATCTGACTTAAATGAGAGAGCCTCGGAGTCTGCAAATCCAATTCCACATGTTATTGATTTTCTATTTTCCATTTTTCCTTTCCTTGTAACATCACCCTAGATAAAAATCCTGCTCATCCTTTAGGACACAATTTGGGAGACTTGATAATACAACCATTAATCCTTGGATTTAGAGTAGGGGTTACATTGTAAAATTTTGATTTTTACATTCCTTTGCCCAAGCATTAAAACAAGTAAGAATATCAATTAGATTAAGAGGTCCACCAGCTCCTTGAAATTTACCATCTTGAATAAGACAATGATACCAATTATCTTCAGTGACATCATTTGTAATTTTTTGAAAAGGTTTATTTTCACAGTCTGTCCCTTCTAAATCTATTAATACAAGCCATCCAGGATTATCAATTGTGCAAATTCTTATCGTTTCATTATGTTCCCAGTCTCCATCACAATACTGCTGATACCAGTTTTGAAGATCAGAGATGGCTTGAAGTTGATTATTATTCATGGTATTTCCAAAGGGTTTTGCATTTCTTATTCCACCTAATGTACAAGGATCATGTCTTCATAAGTGCAATCAAAATCATATAGTAATGTAGATAATTCTTATTCATCCTCATAATCATCTTCTTTAATAGGAATTTTTTTGTATAACGATCCTAGTGATTTTAAAAATACCCGTGCATCTTCTATGGTGATGCCCATCCGTGTGTCAAACTCCCAGACTTCAATACCGTTACACACTTCATTTAAAGCATTAATTATCACTCCTAGTTCACGTTTTGTGAGCTCTATAATAATTTTATCCATTCTATCCACCACTAATTTAATTTTTAATACAACTCCATTCCAGGCTTGAGTAGACGATTACAATCCTCCTCTAATTTAAATGAGAGAGCCTCGGAGTCTGCAAATTTTATTGAATTTCTATTTTCCATTTTTCCTTTCCTTAGAACATCGCTTCAGGTAAAAATTCGCTTTAGGAACTATTTGGGAAGCTTGATTATATACCATTAATATTCAACATGGTAAAAGTAGCCATGATCCTTTAGACAACATACCTTCTATTCATTTGATGAAGAGGAGGACTTTCATATATTATTCCAACCCACTCACGTCTCATAGAGATTGCAGGAAATAATCTTTATGGCTCAAAGCTTCAGCAGATTGTTGGGCTTTAACTTTAAAGTAGAAGGAGTCAATATTAAGCCACTTGCCTGAACTGACATTCGAGTTATCGACATCTTTACTGATTTGCTCTTACTTTGCCAGAACACACTTACATCTTTAGTATCCAGTCAGGAAGGTACGGATAAAAGCCCTTAGCTTTGGATTTAGAGTAAGGGGTTATATTGTAAAACTTTGATTTTTTACACTCCTTTGCCCAAGTATTAAAACAAATAAGAATATCAGTTAGATTAAGTGGTCCACCTGCGCCTTCAAATTTCCCATCTCGTATAAACAGTGATACCAATTGTCTTCACTTATATCATTTTCTATGCTCTGAAAAGGTTTATTTTCACAGTCTGTTCCCTCCAGATCTATTGTTACTCGCGAGCCAGGATTATCAATTGTGCAAATTCTGATTGTTTCATTATGTTCCCAGTCTCCATCACAATACTGCTGATACCAGCTTTGAAGATCAGAGATAGCTTGAAGTGGATTGTTATTCATGGCATTTCCAGGGTTTTGCAATTCTTACTCTACTAATGTAGAACGGGTGTATCTCGGGTGTCTTCTTCATTAATAGTCTTTAATGTTTTTAATGCTAAATTTAGTGTTTCTACAAATTCATTAAATTCTAATTTCCAAAGGATTCGATCCTCATATCGACTAAGTATTTCGATCTCCACCTCATCTTTTCCTTTTTCGCAATTTAAAATTGCTAGAGTGCGTCCTTCTTGAGTGATGTTGACAACCATTTTTTCATAATCCAAATCGCTGCTAATTTCTATTCCCAATTTTTTATTCATCTTTCAAAAATCCTCTAAATTTATCGTTACTTACGAGCTAGAATTATCAATAGTTCGGATTTTAGCTGTTTCATAGGGTCTCCCATCACAATATTGATACCAATTTTGAAGATCCGTAGATGACTTGAATTCATGGTATTTCTGAGACTTACGCATATCTTATTTCAAAAAATATTATTTCAACATAGCTAATAAATTATGCTGATGGGGATGCAACATAGACATCCTTCGAGGACAACCTAAAAATCCAAGGCTCAAGGTACGTTGTAGAAAACAATTCTAGTATATACTCGTTAGCAAATATGAAAACAGGATCAACAGTTAAAAAATTTGATTGTATCCATATATTTTCTATATAAGAAGATTCCAACAGTTTTAATTTATCTGTCGCTTCCTTGTCATAACAGCCACAAATTAATTTATTTTCATAGACGATTCTCCAGCTGCTTAGTGAATAAAAGCTCCATTCTTTCCCTATAATCGTTAAGCTTGGATCATCCCATTCAATTGTTTCTAAATATAATGGCAAAGATTTATTAACATATTCAGTTATTTTTATCATGGATTAAGCTCCAGAGTGAATTTTTTCTAACCTAATATAAACTTTCAGCCCTTGGAAGACCTCTAGGGGACTGAGAAAGTTTACCCGTAATATGCAAATTTAACTTTCAGCCCACTTTATAAAGACATGAATCATATCTACTAAATTTCTAACTCCCCCATCTGCTTCAAAACGTCCATTTTTGACTCGACAATAATACCAGTCTGTTTCGCTTTTGTCATAATCTATTGTCGTAAAAAGCTTTTCTTCTAAATCTGTATCTACTAAATTAACGGTAATGGACCAACCAGGATTATCTATAGTTGTGATCGTGAAATTTTGATTATGCTCCCAGTCACCATTACAATTTTTTGCCACCCACTCTTGCATCCATTCTATTAATTGTATACTCATATTCATCTCGTGTTAAAAAATTTAATTACAGTGGCATTTCCCATGGCTCAACATGTCTTACACCGCCTGGAAAATTGTTATCATGGATATGTGGTGTATAGAATCGTGTATCATGTCAAGTTTGACATCCTGTTTTAAGATTATCTCCAACCCCTCTTGAGGTCCATAAATTGAAAGAGATTCTATGCACAATATTGAACTGTCCTATCATGTAGCATTTAATTCATCATCTTGATAAAGCACACATTTAATCCAGCCACTTTACTTGCCATCGGTTAGTGGAAAAATATTTTTTTAATGAATTAAAATCTTCCATCCATGCATCGTATCCTTCAGAATCCTTTTCTAGAGTCTTTTCAAAGAAAACATAATAGCCACCTGTATTTTCGAGATCTTCTTGAATATAGATGTACCAACCCCTATATTCTCCATCTGTAATTATTCCTTGAGTGTTTAATTTTATATTATTCATGTAATCCCCTAATGTAATTAATAATAGAAAGTTCATCTTTATGATCAAACAATTCTAGATGGATGTGGGATTTATATGGTTATAATTTTCATTCAATATTGATACATCCATCCTAAATTGTCTCAAATTAATGTTGCTCATAAATACATCAGAAGTTGGTTTTCTTATTCTGCATCTAATGGCTCAGTAGCGGAAAATTTATGCTGAATTGTAATTTTACCACTTCTTTGTAAGGAGTTAACTCTTCACGTTATTCGGGAAACACCGTTTCTCAATTTTTTATTATGTTGTAAATGCCTCAACATGAATTCCCCATGTGAAAGGTGGGTTTTAGAGTCGTTATACTTGCTAGTAAAAAGTCAGGGAATGAAATCGGGAGGATTTTGGGCAATGCCGATGGCTGTATACTGATACTCTTTAAAGAGTTGACCGTTTTTGTCGAGAAGGGCCACAACATTGCCATTTTGATCATGGAGGGGGATGTAAATTTGGTTGTCGATTTCTAGGGCAACAGCACCCCAATTTCTACTTCTTCGGAAAGGCCCAGAATGCGTAGAGCATGGAGCTTGCTATGCATTCTTAATAAGGCACATTTAATCTAGCCACTTTACTTCCCATTGTTCTACTTCAAAACAATTTTTCACATCTTCAAAATTCTCCATCCAATGATCATATCCTTCTGTATTATATTCCAAAGTTTTTTTAAATAGAATATAGTATCCTCCGCCATCATTTGAGTCATCTTCAACATAGATATACCAACCTGTGTATTTTCCTTTTGTAATTAATCCGTGTGTGTTTATTTTTATATCTTTATTCATTCAATCTCCTATTAGTATATGATTATTTATGACAGCAAAATCACCGACTTGATCAAATCTCTCCAAATGTACGTGAGGTAAATCAGGACGATGGTTCCCTACACTGACTTGTAATTTCACCCCTCTTTTTTAAAGTTTCATTAATTATCAAGTCAACATTCCTAATCTGAGGCTTAGAATTTTTTGAAAGTTTTGAAACAGTGATCTTTCTATACCAAAAATTTTATCTTTAAGATTTTCAACTTTTTGAATTGTGCTAGTTCTTTGCATAGCGGAGATGTTTCTTGCAGGAATGATGGGACCTAGAGTTAACCCTTCACGTTATTCGGGAAATACCGATTTCTCAATTAGAGCGTGCAGCTTGCTATGTATTCTTAGTAAAGCACATTTAATCTAGCCACTTTACTTCCCAGTGAGATTCTAAGAAATAATCTTTTACACAATTAATATCCTCTAACCACTCGTCATATACTTCAGAATCTTTATCTAATGATTTTTTAAAGAAGATATAGTATCCTCCTGTCTTTTTTAGATCCTCTTTAATATATATGTACCAGCCCTCATCTTCTCCTTTTTTGATTAGGCCATAGGCATTCATCCTTATATTATCCCTTTAATCTCCTATTAAGACGTGATTTGTAATCAAAGTTCTTTTCTAGATGGATTTATCCTTTCAAAATGGACATGAGGTAAAAGTTTCATGTCCAATAACGACTCATGATCAATTCTAAATTGCCTTAGATTATCATTGCTTCTAAATACATCCGAAGCTGGTTCTATTAATTCTCTATATTGTTTTCCTAAAAACTATTCTCCTGCTTCGAGTACTCTTTTAGTATCAGATAATGTCATTCAGCAAGCATTCTACAGTAGATACCATGTTTATGGCATCATTTATACTAATGCTTAGGCATACTTTTTTCTTCTTCGAGGAGCATGTAATAATCTTGATTTTTCCATATTGGTGCTTTTTTCTTGGGTTTTTATTTTGCACGAACTTATTTTTTATCTGGATTTATTTATGGACTAAGATCACATTCAAGAATATTTTCGTCTTGGAGAGCACAGATTAAATAGGTATAAAATATAATCTTATGACAAACTTCTAATGATCTCTTTTAGAATTAAAATCTTTTGGTTCTTGGGTCGACGCAACATATACACCTACATCTAAACCTAATCCAGATACCTCAAAAGTCCATGGCTCGTAAGTTTCTATAGAAAAAATTTCAATCTTTTGATGGTTTGATAGAACAAATATAGGATCGATCCTTAAAAGAGTTTCTTGGATTTGAATCTCAACAATCTCAAGATCTTTTAGTAAAATAGATATCTCCTCTTTTGATCCATCATCATAGCAGCCTAAAACTAATTTTTCATTTGTAGAAATACGCCATGCACTTAAAGCTGAAAAGCTCCAATCGCTACCATAAAGATGGAAGGCCTTACCATCCCAGCTTGCCTGGAGAATTTTTAAGGGAAGATGTTGGCTCACTTTCTTTATCATGCGTTCAATCATGGTGTTAACTCTACAAGGGTATTTACAATGCTATCTATATTAAATTGATTTATCTAATTAATTGCCAATCGGATAGACTCAAAAACTCAGCTTGCTAAACTTCTCTTGAATCAGTTGGATTCAAGAGAAGTTTAGTAAAATCTTTTCATTTTGAAAGTCTTCTTTTCAATTATGTGTGTTATCATTTCCAGCACCTCGTCATGATATATTTTATTTTAGAAGTAAGAGAATTAACCTAGGAATGCTATTTAATTTTCTGGATAATTAACTCTATTGAGCCGTCTTCAAGTGAATTTAGATCATCAAAATGTAAATGATAATTTGGAGGAATAGTTTCTTGAGCCAAATTTAGAAGATGATTCGCTAGCGATATGAGCCCTTCTTTATTAGCAAATATAGTAACAGCTCCATTTTCATACTTTGTTTCGATAACAAAATTTTTTTCCCAATTATATTCGATACCATTTTGTGGATTATAAGTAGGTACGTTTAATTTAATTTCCATTATGTTCCTTAGTCAATTAAAATGTGTGGTAGTTATCTTTTACCATCATTTTGTTAGGTTTATCGTCATGTGGTATTAATAATTCGCAATTTACATGAGGTCCTCCGCTATGTTTTCCTGTAATGTCATTCAGGCCTATTCGAAATGCTCTTTTTCCGTCTTTGGAAACAAATCTTCCGCTGCCATGAACAACCTCATTATAATCTTTTCCTAAAAATAATTCTCCCATTTCTAACGCTTTACTCGTAGTCATTTTCATACCATCTAGCCCATACCCGTCAATGTAGATGAGGGGATTATTTTGGAGGTATGTGTAGAGGTTGGGGCCATCGCTGTAGTCGGCCGGATCGGGTGTGGTCCAGCGTCCCATCACGGGGTCATAGTAGCGGCGTCCGAAGTAAACCAGGTGGGTTTCGGAGTCATAATGCTTGCTAGCAAAACGCCAAGGATTAAAATCCGGAGGATTTTGGGCAATCCCGAAGGCTGTGTACTGATACTCTTTGAGGAGTTGACCGTTTTTGTCGAGGAGGGCCACAACATGCCATTGTGATCATGGAGGGGGATGTAAATTTGGTTGTCGATTTCTAGGGCAACAGCACCCCAATTTCTGCTTTTTTGGAAAGGCCCAGAATGCGTATAGAGCATAGAGCTTGCTATACATTCTTAGTAAGGCACATTTAATCTAGCCACTTTACTTCCCATTGACTTTCGACAAAATAATTTTTTAAACAATCCATATTCTCAACCCACTCATCGTAACCCTCAGAATCTTTTTCTAATGTTTTTTCAATAAATATATAGTACCCCCCTGTATTTTTAAGATCTTCCTCAATATAGATATACCAACCTTTATCTTCCCCGTTTATAATTATTCCCTGAGTATTTAATTTTATATTTTTACTCATTTAATCTCCTATTAAGATGTGATTAACAACAAGAGCTCTATCTTTTTTTGGTTTAAATATTTCGAGATGCACATGCGGAGCATATGGTTTATGATTTTTTCCTTCCAATGATGATACATCCATCCTAAATTGTCTCAAATTATCGTTGCTTCTAAATACACCTGAACCTGGTTCTCCCATTTCCCTATATTGTTTTCCTAAAAATTTTTCTCCTGCTTCTAATGCCTCTGTAACAGATAATTTATACTGACTTGTAATTCTACCCCTTCTTTGTAAGGTTTCATTTATTACTAAGTCAACATTACTAACCTGAGGCTTAGAATTTTTTAAAAGTTTTTGACATATCGATCCTTCAATCCCTAAAGTCTCTCTAGCCACAATTCCAGTTTTGTTGACCGATCCTACTTTGGATCCTACAAAGAAGGTAAGGACATCAAACGCCCCTCTGCCGTAGGCTTGTAAAGTTTCAGATCGGGTGGCATTAGCGGGTAGATTAATGATATCCATGATTCCTGGAATTAACGTGCTACCCGCAGTCTGCATTGGGTTACTCTTAAAGGCTTGACCTAATGCACTCCATTCTTCAGCAGATTGTTGAGATTTAGCTCTAAAGGAGGAGGCGTCTCCTCCATATTCATAATCAAAATCGGCGTTGAGCCACTCGCCTGAACTGGTGATAGAATGGCCGATTCCTTGACCCAGTCGTTCAGCTCCCTGCCGTAGTCCATAACCGACATCTTTCGCATCCTGCCAAGAAGGCAAGGAAAAAAGCCCATAGCCGTCAATGTAGATGAGGGGATTATTTTGGAGGTAGGTGTAGAGGTTGGGGCCGTCGCTGTAGTCGGCGGGATCGGGTGTGGTCCAGCGTCCCATCACAGGGTCATAGTAGCGGCGTCCGAAGTACACCAGGTGGGTTTCTGAGTCATAATGCTTGCTAGCAAAACGCCAAGGATTAAAATCGTGAGGATTTTGGGCAATCCCGAAAGCTGTATACTGATACTCTTGAAGGATCTGACCATTTTTGTCGAGCAGGGCCACAACATTGCCATTGTGGTCATGCAGAGGGATATAGATTTGGTTGTCGATTTCTAGGGCAACAGCTCCCCCTATTTCTGCTTCTTTGGAAAGGCCCAGAATGCGTAGAGCATGGAGTTTGCCGGATTTAATGACGCCGATCTCATCTTGATTGTCATAGAGGTACTGCTCTTGATTTTTAGAGAGGCGTCGATGAAAGGCATCATAGGTATAGGTGGTAGTGAGATTGTCTACGTCAGAGGCAATCATGCGATTGAGGGCATCATAGGTAAAGGTGCTTTTACGGTCTTGATCCATTTTTTGGATGAGGTTTCCGTTGAGGTCGTAAGTATAAGTGATGCCATCTTGAAAGAGGAGCTCATGATGGAGCGAGTGTTCACAGGGTTTTTCATCTTTGACTTGGCGGTTGTATAGGGAGTCGCAGTGATACCGGTGCTCTTCAAAACCTTGCTCTTCTTTGAGTTGATAGAGTGGGTCATAAGTAAAATGCTGATCAGTGTCTTGACTTTGCATATGCAAGAGATTGCCGACAGCATCAAACTGATGAAGTTTTTGTGTGTACTTGGGATGCGAGATCTCACGGATGCGATTTAAGAGATCATAGGTGTAATGGATCTCACCGGCTTTTAATGGAAGGGTGCTTTTTAAGAGATTGCCGGATAGATCGAAGGTGTCATAAGTATGGGTGTATCCATTGCGCGTGATCTGACGCAGTCTTAAGGTATCATAGGTATAAGTAATCAGCGAATGATCGGGAAGAAGGACTTGTGTTTTCCGATTGAAGGAGTCGTAGGTGTATTGGAGGGTGTGACCATGACCTAAGGTTTCTTGGACTAAACGGCCAAGGGCATCATAGGTTCGTTGGGTGGTTTGTTGAGAGATGAGGTCTTCACAAAGGGTGACTTGATCTTTATTGTTGTAGGTATATCGATAGGCGATAGTGGAATCGGAGGATGTCAAAGTGTGAAGTCTTCCGAGTGTGTCATAGGCATAATAGAGCTGCACACCATCGGGTTTAATGAGCGCTACTTTTTGACCGCGTTCATTATAGTGAGTGTGCGTGTGACGTTCTTGGGATGAGCCGAGGGCTTGTGTAAAATGTGTCACTTCATGGACGGGATTGTAGGTCCATTGGTGATGGAGGCTTTCTAAAATGACTCCATCGGCTATGCGATCGAGGCGGACCATTTCTAAATCCCCTTCGGGATTGTAGAAGTTGAATTTTCTAGAAAGGAGTTTTCCTTCCCCATAACATTCTTCTTTAAAGACTCGACCAAAAACATCTAATTCTTGAAGGGTGCATTGTCCGAGAGGATCTTTAATATCAATCACTGTGACTCTTTGTCCAATGTGATTGATTTGACCATAGGCATACGAGATGTGTGTTTCGTGTCCTTCCGCATCGATTTTTTTGATGGGTTCTTGGCGGGAATTGTAGATTGTGGTTTCTGAGGAAAGCCCGGATTGGATGTGGGTTTTTTGTCCAAAGGTGTTGTAGGTGTAGCGATTAAAAGTGAGGGTTTCGCCCGCGAGGTCTTCCACTTTTTCTTCAATGAGGCGATTGAGTAGGTCATACTGATAGGTTTTAACAAGGGCTTTATCAGCAAGCCAAGCAATTTCCTGATGGACTCTGCCTAAGGAATCATAGGTGTAGGTGGTCTTTTGATCGAGGGTGACTTTAGCCACGAGTCTTCCCGCACGATCGTATTGATAGTTTGTGTGGCATCCTAACTCATCAACTTCAGAAAGTAGATTAAAATAGTTGTAAGTGTAAGAGTGTCCAATTAAACATTCTCCTGTGGTGGAGTGTTTGGCAGATCCTAGGAGATGACCGAGGCAATCGTACTGATAGATGGTGTAGGTTTTATCGCGATGAAGGGCTTTTTCTAACGTACCGTCGAGATGATAGGTATAATGCTCAGAGGTGCCATCGGGATATTCTTTGTAGAGAGGCTGGCCCTTCACATTATAATTGTATGCCGTGCGATGACCGTTTTTATCAATAAGGGCTGCTTTTTGTCCTAAGGGATTATAAAAAATGTGTTCCGCGGGTTGGACGATTTGATTCTGCCCGTTAATGACGGAAGGGTATTGAGTGGCAATTAAGCGTCCCATGCCGTCATAGGTGTATGCAGTCGTGTGCCCTTGAGGATTGGTCATTTGAATGCAACGGCCTAAGCAATCATAGACGTAGGTGGTTTTTAGTTGGGTGCCATCCTCATGAAATTCGGTGCGATCGATGAGTCGATCGGCAGAGTCATAAGTAAAGGTGGTATAATAATGCGGGCAAGGGCCTTTTTCTTTAATGAGGCGATCGTAGCAGTCATACTCTCTTTCAGTGACTTGACCGAGAGCGTCCCGTTCATGGATAACATTTCCATGAGCATCATAAGCCCAAGTCAAACTGTAGCGATGGATATCTTGACTGTCGAAATGGTCTTGGGCGGTTAGATGGCCTTCAACGGTGTGGGTATTAACGATGCGGCTGAGTTGATGTTCTTCTCCGTTTTCATCTTCGTAATGTTCACTAATCTGAGCGGGTAATCCAAAGGGTATAGATTGTCTAGGGACATAGCGTGTGATTCTTTTATAGGTGTTTTCAGCATCTTGGACTTCTTTGGCGATTAAAAAGAATTGGGAATCATAGGTGTAATTTTCAACGAGCCAGACTTTATTAGAGTCTCGGATGATTTTTTTGAGAGGGAGTTGGCTGTCGCCTAAATAGGCATATTCAATGATTTTGCCATTCCCCTCTTCCTCGCGGATCAGGCGATTATAGGATCCATAGGTATAGGTGTGGGGATAGTATTCTGCACCATTTTCTAAAGGATAGTGATTAGCATCTAATACAATGGGAGTGGGATTATGTCCTGTAATGAGTCCGTATTCTCTTAAATGGGTGACGTTGCCATTTGCATCATACCAAAAGGCCTTGCCTGTTAAAATTTGACGATGAGCTCCCAAAATGTAGGTGCCAATTAAATTGCCTTCCTGCGGGGTATCTTTAGCGCCCCAATAAAAGACTTCTTGAGTGCCGTCGGGTTTTTGTATGGTATGCAGGCGTTGATCTTTATCTTGATAATAGAAGGTTTTGTGCCCATGTATATCGGTGACTTCAGTGACTTCTCCCTCTTTTTGTAAGTGGTAATGAAAGTGATGCGTAGGGAGGAGTGTTCCATTTACCCCCACAGGTTTTTTTAAGGTTTTCACTCGATCGATTATTCTTGGGTCGACTTTATCTTCCTTCTGATAATAATCGACGGCTTTCAAAATCTTTCCGTATTGCTCCACTTGGTAGAGCATCAGCGTATTTGGATGAGCTTCTGCCTCCACATATTTATAGGATTCATGAGGCCTATCAGCCCGCTCTACCATAGTCAGATACTGTCTAGAATAGGTGCCTTTTTGTCCGTTAGTTTTAACCTTAAACTTGTAATCGCAAAAATGATAGACGACTTGCTTGTGGGTGTTGCTGCTTACCCTCACCTGGTCTTTATGTCCACGATCAAAGAAGAGAGCTCCATAGTTATTCACTCCCAACCAGTCGGTACATTGCACCTCGCGAACAAATCCCCCTTCGTTATATTTGTAGGTCTTCTGAGTATTATTCCGTTTTTCGTCTTTCCAGAGATCAAAATGATAGCCCGCCCCATCCTCATAATGAAAAATGTAGTCTCTTTTACTTCCATCCCCTGCTTTAGAGGTAGCCGAGGTGCCTTTATCGCTTTTTTTTATAAATAAACGGTTATTCTTCAGGTTGTTTCTACCCGAAAGCAGCCCCGCTCCGCAGTTGGTGTAGCCTCTCGCATTTTTCAACACAAGCTCTGTCTCTTTTTCGCGCTTCACAGATTGATAGTATTTAGCTTGCGCGCCATGCGCTGTGGTCAGGTTTGCCACCAAGTTTGTCTGATGCGAGCGCACCTCTTGCTGTACTGACATGCGTGAAGGATCACTTAATTGCCATCCGCAATAAATCTGTCCATGAAATGAGTTGCATCCTGAATAAGTGCGCTTTAATGCCAGAGGATAGGGACCTGGAATCACAAGGTCCACCTCCTGATGCACAAAATCTCCTGTCACTGCGCTGACACAGCCTTCGACCATGGAGTTTACAAGACCCTCAGTACTCGCTAAGCTAGGGCCTGCTTCATCACCATAAATTAAAGAAGTTAAAATTAAAAATATAATTGTATAATAGATCTTTTTCATAACTATCCAACATTAAATTTGAATGTTTATGCTTTCTATTCATTTTGTTGTCAAAGAAAAAGTTTTGACTGCCGAATTTTTATTTGAATAGATACCTATCTTCTTCCTTTACTCTCTGAATAATCGTAGATAGAGTTTCATGATGAGATCTTTTAAAGGACAAAGAAGATTTTGTGTGTTTTAAATAATGAGAGACAAATGTGTAACTCTAAATAATTAAAGGCTTTTACAAGCATTTAAAGGCTGCTTTTCCATTTCTTTTATAGAGAAAAAACTCCAGTATTGCGGAGATAATAAGACGCCAACAGCAATGGCACCTTGTTTACCCACATAGTGCACCTTTTGAATGTTTAATGCCTTCATGATGCCATAAGTTAAAATCAAATTCGACACCACATAAGGTGTGTATTCGTCTGGACAAGCACCTGGGGAATCTTTGATACTGATTGCACGGTCATCGAGAGTTAATCTTTTTTCAATTTCTTGCCACACACGTTGCTGATCAAAAGTTGTATTATTGGCCATTCTTGATAATGGATGGATGCCTATGCCAAGAACTACTACATCGGGTTGTTTCAGCTTATGAAGAATTTCGGGGGCAACGTCCTGAGTACTGGCTTGGATCCATTGTAGAGCTTGTTGGAATTGCTGACGTGAAATGGGATTGGGACTCTCCTGGTGTAATTTATCTTTACCCTGCAAGGTAAGTAAGGCGTTTTTAAAGGGTACTTTTCCAAATTTGCCTTGATATACCACGTAACGATCGTGGATTTTTGTAGTGATCTGAAAACTCCCGCCTCCAAAATCCCAAGCCACAATGTTGTCGGGATTTTCCTTGACTTCATGACTAGCTGATATAAATCCTAAAATCCCCTCTTGCTCTTGCGAAATAATCGTGACAGATACTCCAGTTTCATTTTTTATCCTCTCAACTAAAGCATCAGCATTTTTTGCTAAACGTAAGGATTCTGTTGCTACAGCGTGATACTCTAAAGGACAGAGTGGATCGACTTTTCGCTTCAACTTTAATAATGTTTGAATGAGTTTATCTTGAATTTCAGAACTTAATCGACCGTCTGCATTTTTAACTAAATCTTCTCTTAAATCGACTTTTACACTTTCTGTAAGAAGGATATTTGTGATTTTCCCCTCAACTACGTCCACATCTGATATTTGCATTTTGGTTTTTCCGGAACCGATATCAAATGCTACGCGTCTAATTATCTGTTGAGAAAAATGACAAGGGCACGAATGGGAATTTTCGTCCTCAGAAGGATATAAAGAACCATAGAGCAGTAAGGAAGTTGTAGAGACTAGGCAGAGAATTTTTTTCATGGGGAAACCGAAGCTTAGATGAACGACGTCGATGATAGCAAAAGTTTTTTTTCTTTTGAATGGAATTTAACCGCAGCCATTCATAAAAAATCCAGAGGAGGTCTTTAGGGAAAAAGTATTTTCATTTGTCTAATTCGACTGAAAAACTGAGCTTAACTATAAATTTGGACACTGTATCAAAAGCAAAGCTCCTTAAATTAATCAAGCCGAAAGAGAACCAGAACGGAAATTACTTGTAGAAACGGGAATTTTAGAAATCCATCAAAAAATGTACTGCCTAGATTAGGTCGTTTCAATCTTTTCGGATACCAAAATTTGTCCAAAAAAAACCAAGATATTTATGTTAAACTGCTTGATTCAATAAACGATAGTGACCTTGAAGAGATGATGAATAAGAAGTACAGGAAAAAATAAAACAATCATCTACTTTTTTTAAAATTCTTTTGTTTAAAAAAAAAGATTGTTAATCTAAAACAATTGTCAAAAATTTTAATGATGCAGCGTGTAAATCCAAAAAAACACCTGCATTTTAAGACATGCATTTCAATGATTAAATTTAAAAAGGAGTTATCTATGTCTTTCCCCCCAAAGCTTGTACCCACTGGAAGAGTGTTTAAAGAATATGAAATCGTAGAAAATGAACCAATTGTAAGACCTCCAAAACCAAGACCTTCGCCAGAACCTATAAAGATTACTAACACTCAACAAGCTCTATGTTGCTGCGGAATAATTGCAGTGGTTGCTCTAGGTGCACTAGGAATTGCAAATTTCGTTACCTATAAACAAGTTCCAAATCAATATAATTTTGTGGCTGGGATTGTCTTTTGCTCACTTTCAGGAATTACACTCATTGCTCTAACCATCATTGGAATTAAATCCTGCATAAAAGAAAATCCATCCATTCCCCCAAGCGAACCAAGCCCGAGTGAACCAAGCGATCTATTATTTAGAGTATAGGTCAGCTTGAAATTTATCTTTCTGCAGATGATGGGAATTCCCCATCATCTTAGAAGGGTAATAGCCCTCAAACCTGATCTTCCGATCATTCATTAGATGCTTTCGCTCATCAAAGTAAACCTATCGGTATCTATCCTCTCATTATAACGTGCTCTATAGAACTTATCCTTGATATTTAGTCGTGTTACAAAACATCCTAAACCCATTGATTGATTCACAGCCTCAGTCGATGAACATGGCATAAAGGGATAAAACTACTACCAACTCTTTTTAAAATTCATTCGTTTAAAGAACAAGATTGTTACTTTATGTAATTTAATAAATTTTTATAAAACTAAAATTAAGTTTATAAAACAATTGCTTGCACAACAAAAAGGAATTTTATATATGACGTACCCCGCATATTCACTTGTCCCAAGTGGTAAACATTATGAAGAATATGAGCCTGTACAAATGTCCTTATCCAGTACCCCTTCAACCCCACAGGATAGAGTAATTGCAGGATTAGTTATGGGTATAGCTTTAGGTACTCTTGGGATGTCCACCCTACTCATCTCAACGAAGAATCAAAATTCAGGACTTCTAATAGCAGGAGTTGTCATATGTACGGGGTCAGGGATTTTGTTAACAGCACTTGCCATCCATACCATCAAAAGCTGTAAAAATGAAAAGCAACCAGCGATGGTGTAAATTCGTTCTTCATGATGGGGATTTCCCCATCATCCCATTAACGCATGACTGTATATCGATAATAATGCGTCAGTTGGAAGACCACTTCTTCTTTTAGATAATTTTTGTAAGAAAGCGCTCTAAAAAACTCTTCTACCGCAGCAAGTGCGGAAATTTTTGTTTTGGTCCCCACCACACTAATCTTTCCAGGCACAGTCAAACGAACCGTTTGTAAAGGCCCCAAGGGCTTAACAAGAGCATGAATGGTGCGTAAGAAAAGGTTTTTTGGTTGAAAAACACCAGGTAAAAGGACATTGAGGCTTGATGTGGTTAAGAAAAGTAGCAGAACAGGGATAGATATAAGATGGACTTTTAACATCCTGCCTATGACATTAGAACTCCGCCTTGTAAACTCTTGCACGGTCTGTGACGAAGAAATTTTAGGCAAACGCGAACCTAGATTTAACATAACGGCAGGTACTAAAAAACAAGGCGATAAAATAACAGCTCCTAGAGTTATAAATCCGGCAGACAGAGCCACAAATGCGGTCGCTACAATAGATTGAATGCGTGCTAACAACAGATGGCCGAGGCCACTTCCCACAGCCCCTCTTTTTAAAGCATGATATACATCCAACGTTCTACTCATTGAATCGTTAAGTAGTCGCTTGGCATTGTAAGGAGCGCTAAAATAAATAAAATCGCCATCACTACTGTATATTTGATTAGATATCATATACCCTCAATTGTGCGTAAAAAGAGCATCCTATTCATAGATGGACAAATTTTCAAGGGAATATTTGTTGATCAAAATAACTCCCATAGTATTTATAATCTATCCCGACTCATTAAACAAATCAAAGGATAACTTAAATACTTACTCTTTCTAGACTCTTATTTATAATGAAATACACTAAGATGTCTGGATTGATTGACTAGTGGAATGATATATTCTTTTGATACCTCTGGAGAACTCGATAAAAATAAATTCATTAATTTTTTTGTTTTCTAACACAATTTTACGACTTTGTTATCAATGTGATGCCTAAATTATCTTATTCTCTTGAAGGAAAATAAGACTACTATCCCTTTAAGTTTATTTACATAGATTTATTGAGAAACTCATTCTAATGTGTGAACTATAGAGAGATGTTGGTGTTTATTAATCTTTTCAACAATATAGCTTTGAGATATTTCGAGACATTTTAATAATGTTATATACCTTAGATTTCTACAACTATTTAATATAACTTCTAAAGATTGTTCGTTTATCACGGATTTTTCCAATCTTAATTGAATTAATTTAGGAATTTTTTTAATAATATCCAAGATCTGTTCGGAATTAAGATTTACATCACTCAAGTAAATAGTTTTTATAGTATTCTGATGCTGATGAATTATTTCCGTAATATTCTCTAAATGTTCTTCGGTATTTTCTAGATTCCTTATTTTAGAAATTATTAAACTTTCCAGTCTCTGAGATTTTTTTATATCTTGGTAAAATAAAGGATAAGTAGAGAGTGATTTTTTAATTTTTGCGGTATAATCAGAAATCATCTTTGGAAGAACCAATAATTCAAACACAACATCTTTAACGCTTGAACTATTCACAAAACGTTGAACTTTCAGATTTTGATATTTGGAATCATCAAAATATATTTTCTTGAATACAGGCGACATAATTACTAAATTCTTTAGATTTTGACAGTTTCTTAAAGATAAATACTGTAGATGTCTAAGATCTTTAAGAGAATATAGAACATTTCCCATAAAATATGTCTCCAGAGTAAGATCTGTATCATCGAGAATTAATGCTTCAATCTTCCTGACTAAAAGTGTCACATCTTGAAATGCTTTATCATCAATCTTTTTACATCCTGTTATGTCAAGAAGTTGCAGGTTGGGTGAAGAGCGTAGCAACGATTCTAATTTTTGCGGAGTTAGAGTCTCTGAGCATCCTTTAAGCCGCAGAGATCTAAAAACCATGCCTTCCATATAAGAGAGTATTTTTTCCTGCTGCTCCTTTGAGATTGCCTGAAATGAAATTCCCTTAAATCGTCCTTCAATACCATTGATCACAGCTTCTTTCAAGAAACTATCCTCTATTTTTAAAAAGCGCTCTGCGTCATCATTAAGAAGATCTTTTTGAATAGACTCTAACTCTTCATACAGTTTTTTAAGCTCATTCAAGTATTCCAGAGCTTCGCTGGGTTTTATGATTTCCTCTTTTAAATCCTTTTCAGATTCAAGTTTTTTAGGGGAAATAGTCTTATAAAACTCGCGATTACTAAGACTACTCATATAAGAACGCCCTTCAGCCTCATCAACAATTTCATGTCGCTTTTGCTCTTGGCTCACTTGCTCAAAACGTGCCTGGGGATCCATTTCTTCCTGCTGCAGCACATGTTCGTAACTCATAGCGACACTAGGATGAATCTTTTTTAGTACTTCTAAATGAGAAATACCGGGATACTTCTTTAGAATATCCTGTAATTGACAAAAGGTCATAAAGATATCTCTCACCATTTCACGAGTTAACGGCGGCAGAAGAAAAGCCATCTCCTTTTGATTAAATTGATCTTGTCGCTCTTTTTGATTGAAAAGGCTTAAATATTGTTGCGTTTGTATATCAATATCTGCAATGAATTGACTGATCATATCATAAGGATCTAAGGAAATAATATGATTAACAACGTCGGAATCTAAAGGCTGTTTCATTTCATCCAGACATAAAATAAGACTAACAATTTGTAAAGAATTCTTTCCCTCCAGCTTTCCAAAACCCTGTTCACTATCGATTACCCTTAATGAATAAAATTGAGAATTTTGCTGAAGTGTTGCTACGTAATTGCCAGGTTGACCATCCAGTTCTCGATCAAGAAGAATTCGTACAAAATTTTGACTAAAATTCTTTAAATCAACTTTGAAATTCTCTTTTCTTTTATTCCAAACCTCTGAGACAGTTTCCCCTTTAACTCCTAGCGAAATTTGCACTGGACAGGGTTCTTTTTTTCCATTTATATTATAGTTTAATTTCATAAGAGTAATCGGCAACCCTTCCCCAAAGAGAATCCTCTCTAATTTACTCACCATGGTTTGAATGCCTATGCCACGAGGAGAAAATTTGAAATAAAAAACATCGCTGTTAATCTCAGCAAAAGCCACGGTATTCTTAAAATGACCTTTCACCTTGGCTTCTTCGATAAGTTTATGGTTTTCATCAAAAAGCTTTTTTTGAATTTCAGGATTTAGATAGCGCTCGCCCAAAACAGAATTTTTTACTAATAAAGACTTCTCAGACATTGGTTCGCGATTAAAAATGAATTGCAGCACGAAATCCCACCTTTCCCAAGAAGATGAAAGAGGGAATGCAAAATTATCATGCTTAGTTTTTTGTAACTCCTTTTTTAAATCGTCTAGAGAAATCGTTAGACTCTTTCGTTCAGCAAATCGTTTGAGCCAAGACAGAATTTTTAATTCAGGTAATTTTTCTTGGTAGAGAAGATCTTTAGAAAAGATTTGATGTAGACGCTGTAAATCCAACCCTAGCTTACGAGTGATGTAAGGCTTTTCTAAGCTGCCCATTGATTCATAGCTATCTCTTAAAAACATTTTACATAAAATTTGTAGAAAGGCGATTTCCTGATTTTTTAAATCTACATCGTTATGCAGCCTAGACGGATTCCGTAAAAAAGGCATTAAAATCATACAAGCCTTTTTTAATAACGGATCATGCGTACGCATAAAAATTTTCTGTATACTTTCTTTTAGTAAATTTTGATTTACAGCAGGTTGGCAATTCAACAAAGAAAACAGTTGGTTATGCATTAAAAACAGATACCATTGGGATAAATCGGAGAAGATTTTACATAACGGATCATGTATGTTTATTGAATCTTTCTCACAACCATCCGCAAGTTTTCGAATGTTATTTCCCAGGGTTAAAATAGCTACTGTTTGTGCGCACAACACCTCTAACCGCGGTGTCATTTGTGGAGTAAATGCATTTTTAAAGACTTCTATATCAAAATTTTCATCACTAATTTTATTGATTAGCCAATTTTCAATCTTATCATACAATATGCCCATCACTTGTTTTACACGAACCTGATGCTGTGTAAGTCTCGTCACATGTCTAGAAGGTAATTGTCTACAATGTTGCTCGATTTTTTCAAAAGCCACTTTATAATTTCCCCCATCCATCATCTCTATTACCTCTCCTATGACAGGAATTTGCGAGGTTAAAGACTCATTAATCTGATCGGCTAATGTGCAGTATTCAAGATACATCTTTTGAATGAAGGGAGATTCATCAGATTGCTCTGAAGAATCTGCTTTAGTATCTAAGTACTTTCCCAGTAAATCGTAGGTATACTTACTCATTTCAGGTTGTTTATAGAGTTCTTTAATGCTTTCAAAAACTTCAGGAAGAAACTCTACACCATAGAAGCTACACAGTCCGTCAAATCCCCTAATTTTGGGTTCGTAGAATTTTGGAATCTTCGGATCCATATTTAAATGTGTTGCTAATCCCTTAAACCATTTTAATCGAAAGGACTGAAGACTTTCTAAATCTAAATATTTGTATAAAAACTCTAAGGCTTGTCCTAAATGATTATCCCAATCCTTTTGAGTAATTTCCTTCAGTTTAGTTTCTACAGCCACCCGATCTGCAGGTAAAAATGCAAATTTAAAGGATAAGAACTTCTGAAGATACCTAAAATCCCCCTTTGAGGAAAATTGCCGGTCTAACTTTTCAAAAAATATAGCACTGAACTCTTTAGAAAAAGTCTTAGCATCTTCTGAAGTAAGGTAGTTATTAAGTTGAGCCCAATCAGAAAAATATGGAAAGATATCTCTAATATTTTTGAGACAGAACGCTAGAAGTTTTTGACTGACGGCATTTCTCAATTCCGGAAGAAAACAAAGTTCTGCAAATTCATCATTTGCATTAATATTAAAAAAGTTTTTCTTTTCATAATAGGCCAGGTATTTATGGCCATATGCTAAAATCAAAGATTCATCATTTAATAAAAGTAATAGCTTCGCACAGTTCTTTTCACGGTTCTCCAGATTCACGAGTTGATTCAGATCTGGCTTTTCGTGCTTTTGAGCTAAGTTATTTTCAAGCTGCTTTATTTTTTCAAGCTCCTCTAAATCCACATCCTCTATATATTTCAATAGATACTCTTTAAGCGTTTTCCAATTACCAGGTACATATTTTTCGCATAAACGAAGAATCTCAAGATCCTCATTTAGTTCTTTTAGAGGGTATTGATCAACTTTCAGAAATTTGGCAAGAATGTCATTAAGTTTTGGTGTGTGAGCATTAATCCATTGACCCATCATGTTCACGTCACGAAATGCACTTTGCATTTCAAAGGTTTGAACTAAGGTGAATAAATCCTTGTTAGGTTTTAGGCAGGCTTTTAATTGTACAGCCAACAGCCGTTGAAGAATAGTCGCACTGAGTCCTTTATCTTTCCATATCTGACTGATAGCTTCTTCTAGCTGGTGTAAAGCTTGAGGATATTCTGCATTTTTCATTCCTAAGATGGGATCGATCGAAGTTTGAAGAGAAGCGGAGATTACAAGATTGAGTTTATCAAAATAATAAAAATATGCGTCCGCACATTGATCAACTTTAATTATATAATTTTTTTGAAGAAGAGATTTTTCAGTTTTTTTAATCTTCTCAAGCAAGGAAGGAATAGGAGAATTACGCGCAGCGCTTTTTTCAAATTCAAAGGCTACTAGCTTTAAACTCTTGATAAATTCATATAAGCTTAAGTCGTGCTCCTCTTTGTCTAATAAATTTTTTAAACAATCATCCGTCCAAGCGGATGCCTTCTCTATTAGCTTTTCTGTCATCTCTAAAAAAATGCGTTGCCAAGCTTCTATAAGTTTTTTATTCTCACTGGGATTTTTTGCACTTTGTTTTTGTTGAATCAGAAATCTAGAGATATGATCAATGAGTTTAGAAACTTTATCATACTCTTTCTTCTGCAAACAATCGTTTAATTGTTCATTTTGAATTTGGTATAAGGCAAAATCTGCAATATGCGGTCCTTTATAATACGATGCGTTCACATCACCTGCTAGAAATTCATGGGACTTAGGAACGATAATAATTTTTTTATTTTTTCGTATTAAGTGGATTTTGCATGTATTATTTCCTGTAATCCAGAAGAGAGCATCAAAGGATTTTTTAATTTCATCATGAGAATCTTTCCTATCTTTATCTTTTGCAAGCACGTCTAATTGCTTCAAAACCCTATAATGTACCTGATAGAAATTTTCGTTTGATATCTCAGAAAAATGCGATAGGCGTGGAAGTATGGCCCATGGGCCCTCTTGAATAGATCCTTTCACTTTAGAGATTAGATCAGCTAAAATATCGTCACTTGGGAGTTTGAATTGCGATTGTTTCCTATTTTCTGACATGAACTTTAATCGATCTAGTATAGCTAGAACTAAGGTTTCTTTTTCTTTTGTTGCCAAAGAAAGTTGATTTTCTAAATGTGAACGATATTTTTCTAAAAAATCCCCAGGAATAAACAGCGTATTGATTCGATCAAATAATGGATCTAGTTCTTTTAATTTTAAAAAACTAATTTCTTTACGGGCTTCTTTAAATGTATTTTTTAAAACCCTCAAGTAGCTAAATGCTTCTAAGATTGCAGCTGTTGGATAATGCGCAAATTTACCACATTTCAACCATTCTGCTTTAAGAGCTTTAAATTCATCTGGAAAGTTTTCCCAAGTGGCATCAAGAAGCAGAGATGCACTGATTTGGGCATATTTAGGTAGATTGGTTTCAATAGTGTAGGCTAATTTAGTTTCGGGGATTTCATTGAGTTCTTTACATTCAGCAATTAATCTTTTCAAATCAGAGAGGTCTATTACTGATTCTTTCGTTTTTTTTACTTCATCCATCTTTTTTTTAAAAAGATCAATAGCTCTCTTGTCCCCAAAATGTTGCATATCTATATTAGAATAGAGTTCAAAACCTTTTTTATAAAATTCAATCAGTTCTTCTGAAAGAAACTTTAGTCTAAAAGGACCCTCTTTTGGATCAAACTGGCGATAACGCTCCTCTAAATCATTGAGGCAAGATTTAAAATCGAAAATGGAAAAAATATTCATAACTGCTAAATTTTAATTTGTTAAAAACATTAACCTTATATAAAAAATATTAATCGCTCAAGAAAATTTCATTCTAGTATAATAAAAACCAACAACAAACATTAAAAAATTTTATAGAAGAAAGTATAATGAGACGAATTTTTTAGTGGGACGGTTTACATCACTATTCGGCTGTTTGAGAGTTAATTCACGATGAATTGATTTTTCATACTCATCGTCTTTAGAATAAATTTTTCTTATTGTTTTATTTAAGTTGTCTTATTTCATTTTAAGACGAATTATTTCTTCTTGATAGGCAGCAGATAGTTATCCCAAAATTTTTCTAGATAATCCTAAAACAAAAATTGAAGGAGCAAGGTAAATAGAAAAATAATTAAATATAACAACCATGGATGTTTTGATCTAGTGATTAAATTTCCTAGGAAAGCAGAACTCACGACCACAAACGGTACAATAAAATTTTTCACATCCAATCCCCCATACCTCTGCAGAGTTATAGTTTAAATTCACATTTAAAAAATATTGGGACCTTCAATAAAAAAGACAACTTAATTTTTGAAGGCTCTTAAAAAAGAAGCTAGAATTTACTATTATATGTTGAACTTGTTGAACAACGAATGACACAATGCGCGCGAGGGTCCAATAGATTGGTATAAGCTCTTACCTACTGTACATAAACCTGACAACTCAATTTTTATATTCAATCTCAAAGCCCAGTAAACTAATGATCTTTAACTCTTCAGGAGTCAAAAATTGTCTTTTTACTAGCATACAAAACCTCAACGAAGACTCGCATCTAGGTAAACCTACTTTCAATTCATGCATTTTAGATATTAAAATATAAATTTTCATCTTAGACTCCAAAGATAATTTTAATATATGTAAACCTTGTAAACATAAAAATCAATAATTTTGTATACAACAGATAATCAAATATTTAAAATCTTAAAAAGTATTTTTTACAAAAAAGTTATAGATCATTCTGATTTTTTCAATTTTTAATATCTACATTGATCCTTCATCTCAAATTATTTTTTTGATGTTAAGTAATAAAGTTCAAAATCATTCTTCATCATTCATGATTACATCCTAGTTAAGACTTAAGAGCTGATATTTAAGTATTTGCAATTATAATTCTTCCTCATTTTACCAAAAATAACGCTGCTGCTAAGAATTTCCTCATACGTTTTTTTAATTTTTTCTTTCCTTTAGTCCCCTATTTTTAGTAGACTCCATCGGTAATAAAATCTCTGAAAATATAAATTTTAATTTTTATTCTCATGAACATGAAAAACATTATTCTAGATAAATAAAAACTTCTTAAAGAGGAATTTTTCTTATGAGTTTTCTGCAAAAGCTGTCATCATTTATGACTCCCTATTGGCATGGTGCAAATGCGAATCAAAAAACTCCTCCATACATCCATGAAAAATACGCCTCCTACACATTGACTAGCGATGAAATGTCAAAAGAAAGAAATGAGAAAATTAGTCGCGTTCTGCCCCGCTATCATTTGACAAGCGCCCGTCTAATACTTAATGATCAAGGCATGCTAATCTTTAGCTATCCGAATCAAGAAGGCAGAATCCTAAGTCAGTCTTTTAAAAATGAAAATGCTCTACAAGACTGGCTCGAAAATAACGAAAAACAGGTCCAAATTTGGGAGATTGAAGATTCTCGCAAAGATCATCCTCTCCTCTACAAACTAAGGAAATTAACGAACCCAGACCATTTAATGGAGTTTAATTCTGAGCAGAGCTTATTTACCGAAATCATGCAAAAGAATGAAGGCGGCAATCTTGTTAGACTAGACTGCACCCATGCAAACTGGCACGAAAAAAGTGTGAATCTTCAAACGCTTCACTTATTAGGAAAAAAGAGTAGTTGGTCCCAAGAATTAAATATCACTGCCAAGAATTTAGAAGATCTCGAATACATTGTGCCTTATGATGTTGTAGACAATTATTACAAGAGAATGCCTCAATTACTCGCGGCTGGTATCACACCAGAAATGCTTGCAAGATCAGGCCTAGATTTAGATCAGTTTTTTCAAGATCCCTACGTTGAGTCTTCCCAGCCAAAAAAATCTTGGTTAGATACATTTATTCTGGGGTCCATGTGCCTGCACGCAACAAAAAATTTAGTGGGAACAGCTGCCAGCGTGCATCAAGCAGTGACCTGCGGTGCCATGGTACTTTATAATCTTGTACAAGATACATCAGCCGCATATCTCTTTAATATCCAATCCAACACAACGTTTAGCGTAGTTTCTGGGCAAAAATTAGTGATTAACGCAGGCAATTATTTTTCTGATTTTACCCCGCCAAATGGTAACGCTGTAAAGTTTGACGCAGTGACTCCTAGCTTTGTTCAGCTCGTTCGTAACCCTTATACCGTTGGATCCACTTTCAATATATCAGGTGCGGTCAAAGCACGTCTTGATGGGAATGCAATATCCACAGCCGGTAGTAACGTCACAAGTGTTGACGTGAATTTTGGAGGACTATTCTCAACTTTTAAACATGCAAGCGCCTATTATGATATTTCGATGGGTTCCTATCCCGATCCTGCGATTGGTAGGTTAAATCTTTACACGCTGGCTGCAGGCACTGAAGGAATTCAATATGTTCCTCCCTCTAATACAGCTATATTTAATAACATACCTGCTCTAGTCGACGTTAAACATGTTCTTGCACACCCTTCCAATCTTATCACTCTCCATACATCTTGGTTTAGCGATGGTCCTTACCTAAGATCAGCCAACATGACAACCTCCGTGAATATACTGCCTTTAGGTGTTGTAAGTTCACCAAACAATTTGACAGTGACGGGCTTAGCTTATTGCTCCAAATGGATCTGCTTCACAAATACGGGTGGTTTGGGGACAATAGATCCTGCAAATCCTGCAAATCCCACAGTCCTTAATTATTTACCCGTATCCAACCCTCAAGCTTTGTCATGCCAAACAAATACTTGTATGATCCCTATGGGGAATGCCTTTAATGCCTACAACGTTACCACCTCAACCCCGGAATTTATAGGTACATCATCTCCAAGCAATCAGTCCTTGCAATATTTAAATCTCCAAGGGCTTGCTTATGCCATTGGAAATCAGCCCCAGGTAGATGTCTACGACATAACTAATACTTCTAACATCACACAAGTGATGAGTATTCCACTCTCGATGACTCCTGAAAGTATCTTAGGGGCAGGAAACACACTCTACGTTATCCAGCCTACAAATATCCTTAAGATTATAATCAATGATGACAGGCTTGAAGTCACCCCCTCACCTTCCGATCGCGGGAATCACACAATTACCCTCATGGCAGATAACTTTGCGGGGGAAAAATCTTCTGTGACCTTAACTATAGAAGTCTTAAACCAGTCTCCTATCGTTTTAACGGCTCCTTCTCTTAGCGGCCAAGTCAACATCCCCTTCTCATATAATGTGAGTGACGTTTTTTCAGATCCTGATGATTCGAATTTAGAAATTGCAGTTTTCAATCTTCCGACATTTTTAAATTATACTTATCCCCTTATTTTAGGCACTCCCTCAACCGCAGGTATATTCAACTTTGACTTAGAAGCAACAGATCCTTTTGGGGCCAAAGCCACCACAAAAGCCACTATACAAGTGGATCCTGCTGCGCAGCAAGACAATAGCTTAGGAGCTGGCGCTATTGCTGGCATTGTAATAGGAAGTGTCGTGTTTGCTGTAATTATTGGAGGCTCTGTTTACTTTATTTATAGAAAGAAACGAAAAAAATCCGTGAAGATCGATCTACTAAATCTTCCAACAAAAGTCAATACAGGTATCGTCTCCCTTTTTGGAAATGACACTTTCGCCACGCTTACCTGGTCATCCGAACGCATTCAAGACTGCTTCAAACAAACAGGGATCCTTGTAAATTCTGAAGGGGTCTTTTATTCAGGACCTAACGGGACTCTTGGAATGTGTCTAAGTTTGGAAAGAAATGAAAATCAAATCGTTGGTGGTCAATATCGCGTCATGAAAATTGTAAGCGATCCAAATAAGTTTGATATTTCAAAAAAAGAGGCGGCTTTGCAGGATAAAGCTTTTAATACAGGACCTGGTATCTGGAAGATCTCTGGAGCAATACCAGACGATGAGAATAAACGGTTAGTATACATTACCCCCCCTGCAGTGGGAGATCTTGATTTTTTCAGCTATATCATTTCTGCAACCAATAACGAAGAAAACCGTGAAAAATATATAACAATTGCTGCAAAAAAAATCCTCCAAGGTGGTGCCACTTTATCCAAGGCTAATATTATTCACGCTGACATTAAGCCCCCTAATATTTTAATTCAGTATGTAAATGGTGATTTAATTACCGGCATTTGTGATTTTGGAAGTGCCTGTGAAGTTGAAGGACAAGACAAGATCGAGACTAGATTTAGTGACATGCTATACAAGCCCGAAGAAGAGATGCTGCATGGAGATGTTTATGTGGATAAAAGAGACTCCTGGGCCATCGGTTTAACTCTTTTCGAATTACTTACCAATACTTTTCTCAGTGACTTCTTAAAACAAAAAAATGAATCCTTTAGTGATATATTAGCTATTATTGATAACCACCAACTTCCTGTTGAAAAGCGCAGAGAGGCGATCAATACGCTTAATCAAATGATTCAAGACTTTTTTGAAAATTTTGCTGAGCTCCAAACTCCTGAAAAAACTTCCATTTGGTATTTAGTCAAAAAGCTTTTAAATCGAGACTATAAAAAGCGATGGAGTGCAAAAGAAGGTCTTCAAGCACTTTGTTTTAAAAAGATGGATAAAGCCACCTCTAAACAAATCATTCAATCTCTTTTTGAGGATTGGGAAAATTTAAAAATAAAAAAATTGCAGGAACAAAATCTCACCGTACAAAATGACGCAAAAAGAGAAAATCATTATGGTACAGCAAACTCCCAAGACACACAGATTTCAAACAATACAAATCAAACGAATCCACTTCAAACGTCTAATCCGAATAGAACGGATGCATCCCATTATAATGCAATCCCTAAAGAACGTCTAATTGCTGATCAGCCTTTAAGTAACCTCAGCACGACTTCAAGGGGTTCTTCCGTTTATTTAACAGCTACTAACAAAAAAAATGAATTCAATCAATAGGATGACATAAGGTTTTATATGCAGTTTATTCATTATAAAGATTTACCGCCTATCAATTTAGACAGAGTTGCCACGCTTGCAAAAGAAAATCAGCAAATCACTAAAGATGCTGCTCTTTTTGCTATAGGATTTTATGAATTCGAACGCAGATTGGGATACTGGGTTTTTCAATCGCACGAGGAACGGGATCAGGTTTTTGAGTATATCAAAAGCCAGTATAGCAAAGACATTCAGGCTAAAATTTCTTCAGCCGCGTCTAAACCAACTTTTGTGAAGGGTTAATAAGTAGAGAGATTAATCATTTAATCTCTCTATTTTATAGAAGAAATAGTTACTGCTACAGGTTTTGAAGTAGCTGTTTCACTTACAGATATAATATAATAGGTGTAAATCATTCCTTTGGTCCTATTATGATCCTGATAGCTCAATGGACCTGAGGCTGGTATTGTAGCCACTAATTCCGTCAATGCAGGGTCTCTGTAAATAAGATAAAACAGAGGAAATTCTCCTGCCACAGGTGGTTGCCAAGTTAAGATATTCACAAACTCTTTTTCATTTAAAAATCTTGCAACTTTTTGAACACCTTGCAGCATGGTAGGAGGATATACTTGGGGCTGAGTGACTACTTGGACGATACTGTTCGAGTTCGAGGGGCTAAAATTGACCGTTCCATCATAAACTGCATAGATGGAATGAACTCCTAAGGATAAACTCGAGGTAGAAAAACTAGCTTTACCGTTGCTATCTAAGCTAGCAGAACTTATCAGGACGCCACTTTCAAAAAAAGAAACTATTCCTGTAGGAACAACCGAACCTGCTGTAGAAACAGTCGCCTCTATGATGACTTGTTGAGATACAGCCGAGGGGTTTACAGACGACGTTAATAATGTTGTAGTCGCGGCCTGATTTACCTCTTGGATAATGGGAGAGGAGTTAGCTCCAGAATAATTAAGATCCCCTTGGTATGTTGCAGTCAATGTATGAAGGCCAACAGAGAGATCTGAAATCGAAATCGTCGCACCACCACTTCCATTTAAAAGACCTGAACCTAAAGTTGTAGAACCATCCATAAAAACGACCGTTCCTGTAGGAACCCCGCTACCCGGAGGAAGCGCTGTAACAGTCGCATTTAAAGTGACTGTTTGACCATAAACAGAAGGATTCGGGTTAGAGTTTAAAGAAACAGATGTCGATGATGGATTAACAACCTGATTGAATGGAGAAGAAGTGGATCCGGAATAATCTGGTCCTCCCCCATACTCTGCAGTAAGGACATGATTCCCCACTGATAAGCTATTGATGGGCAATGAGGCAAATCCGCTACCATTTAAGGTCCCTGTTCCTAACGTTGTAGAGCCATCTTTAAAAGTGACTACCCCAGATGGAGTGCCTGAACCTGGCGACACCACGCTGACTGTCGCGCTCAGAACAACAGTTTCTCCAAACGTGGAGGGATTCGGAGAAGCTCCCATTACAGTCGTTGTTGCATTATTGACTTGTTGATCGACCGGTAAAGAAGTTGATCCCGTATAATTCGCATCTCCATTGTAAACCGCTGTAATAGAATGAGAGCCCACAGTAAAGCTGGAATAAGAAAATACAGCTTTGGTTATCTGATTTGTTGTTGCTAGATTTCCTGATCCTAATAACGTCGAACCATCAAAAAAACTAACCGTACCGGTAGGTGAAGGAGAGTTCCCTGACACTGTAGCGGAGAATGTAACAGTTTCGCCTAAAACCGAAGGATTGGGGGTATTTTGAGTAATAGTCGTCGTTGTGGGCACAACAAAAATATTCCTTGTAAAACCTATGGTCTGGAATTGAGGAGGCAAAGTAGTGGGTCGGTCTGGATAGTCTGCGGCCAACTGAAAAGGAATCACTTGATTGGAATGCCGATAAGTTAAAAAACCGGCCTGTCCTGCTGCATCGACTTGAATGATGGGATCTTTTTGTAGATGAGAAGGAATATCATTCTTCGCCGAAATCGTATGAATTAACTTGCCCTCTTTTAGATCATATACAGAAACTTTTTCCGCATCTTTTTCTACGGCAGCTATCCTTTCTGAATTTATGGGAGCAATTGCTTTTGGAATACTTTTAAATAAAGAACAAGTGCTTGTTTTTTTTAGGGAAAGATCTATCTGAGTTAAATCTTGGGAATCTTGATAGGAAATGTAGAGAGTCTTTTCATGCAGATGAATCTGTGCAGGCTGCATATTTAAGGTCATAAAAGACTCTAACTCTCCTGTTGATAAATCTAGGCGAAAAACTTCCAGTGAATCCTCTTGAATCAAATAGCCGATGCCCTCATTCGTTAGGGCTAAGCCTCGAGGTACGCAAGGTAGTTTAAGGGAACGATGGGGAATTTCTTGCTCAAAGTGGATGACGGTGAGTTGCTCTAATCCATCTGCAAGTAAACAGGCAACTTTTCCATCCGGTGAGGTGATGAGGGATTTAGGAGATAATGTAGTTTCTATCGGTCCGCAAACCTCCCCTGTAGTTAATTCTACACCCACAATAGCGTGATCATCAGCTGCAAAGACAAATTGCTTTTTTATAGAATTATTGTCATCCATGGGTTGATGATGAATATCCGTGGCGTAACAGATACTATGGATAAAAAGGAAGAGAGCGAGCGTGCGAAAAAGTGTCATAGGTATACCGATCGAAAAAAATGATAAAATCGTAGATTTCACTGTGCAAATTTTGGAATATGTGTGCAAGCAAAATAGTGTTAAGCAAATGGGGTACTTCCGATCAGATAGCACCTTCCTTTAGCAAGAAAACAATACGGGATGGATGGATGAATCAGGCTAGGTCACTCTTTCTTTTTGTAAACTCAGTACAGCGCCAATCATTTTTTGTGAATTCTGCATAAATCCGCCATTAATATCTTCTAATAGAGCTAAGGCAGCTGCTGGATCGCCATCTTCCACTTTCTGTGCGATTTCAGCTGCATACTTATGTACGGCACGGTGGGCTGTTTTAAGCTGTTCAAAGAATGGAGAGGACCTAAAGTTTTTTTCTTCTTGCGTAATCCAAACGCCGATAGCGCACATTTCATCATGAGCAATCGTTTGACTTCGCATAGAGGCATCGTGCTGACCTTTGATATAAAGTCTCAGACGAATTTTTAGATTCACATGAAAATTAATGATTTCATCGAGCTCCATTCCACCTACTTTAGGATCTATCATCCCCTTCAAATTTTCTTGTATAGGGTCCATCTTTGTTTTTCAACCTTCTTAACAACATTAGGTTTGGTTAATTAAAAAAATGCTCACTTTGCAAGTTGTCTCATGACAAGTGATAAGTGATCAACTTCCATAATAATGGAGAGGTATTGTGGACATGCAGCTGCTCAATTTTTACCCATGCATGGGATAAAAGAGTAGTCGAACTAAGCTCTAGAAATTGGAGCCCTTGTACCTTGTAGATTAAACCAATCTGAAAAAAAACAAGATCCTGTTCTCCGCTTGAGCTAGAAATAGGGGTCGTACACGTGAGGTTATCAAGAAATTTCATTGTATCAAAGGCAGCGTGGATTTCTTCTATAAGTTCCCGTCTTAGAGTTTGTTCGACAGTTTCTCCTAGCTCAATCCCTCCTCCAGGAAAATCCCAACGTCCTTTAAAGGGCCCAGACGGTTGCTGGACAAGCAAAAGCTTTTCACCCTCTTGAATAAGTCCATAAACTCCTACGCGTGTTATACTTTCTATCATTATTAAATTATCTTCAGTTTAATTAATAAACATTATATAATGAATGGTTTATTTTTTTTAAGGCGCATATGTCAACTATAAATAATTATTCATTAGATCAACTTCCTAACGAAGTTTTACTGAACATTTTCTCCTATGAATCCAATGATTTAAAAAATATTCATAATGTTTGCAAAAGATTTAAAGCAATAACTCAAGACTCTCTGCTTAAAAATCAATTTATAAATGATTCAAAGCTAAAACTATATAAATCTCAAAACCGCCTTGTCATTTTTCCCTATCTAGTTTCTGAGACTCCTAATTTTTACAATTATATTGCTTCTGTTTTGAGTGGTCAATTTGCCTTATCCACATCAAAAGATGAGCATAAAGAAAATTGCACGTTCTTAGTTCGCCAGTTCATTGGTCATCAGATCTATTCTCACGCGGAAAGTGTAGAAAATAATAAAGGAATTTTGCACATTTTTAACTGCCAAAATCAGTCAAGCCAAGAATTTAAATTTGAGCATGAAGATAAGAATAGCAGAGTTTGTTTTAAGCCACAATGTATCATCGGCGATTCTCTCTATTTAACAGGCAAACACTTAGACTGGAGCTTTGATGAATGGGTAATCGATAAATCCGTCTATATAATGAAGATGCCAACGCGTGAGAATTCGCCTAAGAAATCAAAAAATAAACGAGCCTATCTTAGTAAAGCGGATCTTCAAAAGTTTGAGCTGCCCAAAACCATCCAACAGGTCGTTTCTATACATAAAGATTTTTACATAGGCTTCAATATAGAAAAGAGACGTTTAGAACTATGCCCCTGGAATCAAGAAACTTATATAATTAACACCCCTGAAGTGTTGGATGTTAAAGCTGCAGACAATCTTATTTTCCTGCAAGTAAAACAAGAGGATAAAACTTTATATCAGTGGGTGCAAATCGATGGTATAGGCGTCGATCAAGAGAAAAAAATTGTAACCATTAAAAAAATTCAAACGTTAGATCTATCAGATACGATGGGTTTTCCCACTAATGATCAAAGTTTTATTAGCTCACTAAAAATTGTGAATCTGGACAGCGAACTCCTATTCCTCCACGGAAGCGACAGCCTCTATATTGTTGACATAAAAAATAATAGGCTCACAAATACTGTTTGTTATAAAGATTATATGCAATCTTACGATACAAGGGCTTATAATGAATTGTACACAAAAATTTCTTATATTAGAAGACACTATCCTAGTCCAGTAACAACAAAAATTTGTCAGGACATGCTACTCCCCAGAACATCTTATCAATGGCCTCTTCTCGTGATTTCCCCTCCAGGCAATGGATATCTTCAATTTCATCATTTAGAGAATCTGTCTTGTATAGAATCTAAATGTTTGAGTGAACATGAATTTGCTATCTACAGTTCAAAACTTTTCACGTTCACTTCTAGGGATGATAAAAGCAAGCTCTTAATCAATCAAATCTGGATAAAACACAAAAATTTTCTGAACACATCATCAAATAAAAAATAGTATTTTCATTTTATAGCTCTTTATCTTATGAGTGAGTTTAAGCACTCTAAGTAAGGAGCATTATGCGTTCTTCTGTCAAAAGTGAGAGCTTTGTATTTAATATTCAACAACGTGACTCCCTGCTTTTTAATACGGGCCTCTTATTTTTAATCATCACCTTAATGATGATCGCGCTTATCCCTATGGATCCTCGTCATACTCCTGCAGGAATAAGCCCATGGATTAAACCTATTAAATTCGCGCTGTCTTTTAGCTCCTACCTATTGACAATGGCTTTTTTTCTCGAATATCTTCACATCTCTACGCAAAAAGCCCGATTTTTAAGTCGTTTAATTACCTTTTTTATGGTGGTGGAAATGACTTCCATCATTCTGCAAGCTGTTAGAGGAACTCCCTATTATTTTAACGTCTCACATTTATCCCAGCCGCTAGGCTCTGCTATCTGTTATAATATGTGTCTATTTATGATTGCCAATATCATTATTGTAGCCAATACAATCACTGCTGTTTATATTTTCTATCTTTTTTTCAAAAAGACTCATCCCCTACCTAATGCTTATTTGTGGAGTATTCGCTTAGGTATAGCTGTTTTTTTATTAAGCTGCCTAGAAGGTGCTTTTATTGTTTTTCATAGTACCCACTGCATGGAGCAAGCCATCCCAGGAAGTTGGGGAATTCCTTTTATTAGCAAGGCTCCTCTCGGAGATCTAAAAACCTCCCATTTCTTTGGAATTCACGCCATGCAAGCTCTGCCCATTTTAGGATATATGGTAAAAGATAAGATATGGGGTACCGTTGCTGTATTCTTCGGAACTTTTTTGTACACTGCTATTTTTGCAAGTCTGCTCATACACGCTCTTATTTGGATCCCTTTTATTAGTTGTGTAAAGCCTCCTGTTCAATAATTATTAAAGTCATTTTAAACAATAATATTATTATAAACTTGTTTTTTAATAATAATTTTAATAAAATTTATCTTTAATTTTAATAATTAATAAAGGAGAAATAAAAATGTCTAGTTTCATTCATTTACAAACTCAAAATTTTACGATTCATCCGGTGTCATTTCATTTAGAATATAAGCAAACATTAAGCAATTCTATCTCTGCTGTAGGTCACATAGTCAATCCTCAAGTAGAGAAAACCTCGCATTTTATGCAGAGTTTTTTCACGACCATGCGTACGGGTTCACGTAAAATCATTGGCCAGTTCTCTCAGCTCCAAAAGAAATGTACTGGTAAGATGGTGAAGCTCTATACAAAATTAGCCACTGTGATCAAAGAAACCTGGAAAGATACGGATCCTAAAAAAATTAAAGCCCATCTACCTTCGGCTCTTTGGAAGGGATTTCTTTTGACAATTGGTGGTGCCGCTCTCTGTGCCTTAGCCTCATTAGTTGTAATGGGAAGCTTTGTTGCAAGCCCCTATAATCCCTCCGCTGGTCTAGGGCTCATTGGAATCTTTGCAGAAGTTGTAGGATTGACGTCTATGATAGGTGGCCTAGCGATGATGCTTAAACATTCTTAACCCCATCATTACTTTTAGTCGCTCGCTATTGGGCAGTTAAACTCTGCCTAATAGCAACTTCAATGATAGCTGCTTATAACAGTTTCTCGTCGATTTCTGGCTAGTCTTGTTTTTTTACGTCCTATTGCTCGATATGTTTTGTCATTTCATGCACATGATCTTCTTTGCCTTCGTTTACCGATTAAAGGTTTTGGATATAAAGTTAGTTGTGATTGATGAGGCTACATTAAGATTTCATTAACAAAACAATAATTTACTTTAAAAGTCCTGAATTTAATTTATATCAAAAACGAAATTTAGATATAATATTAGTTTAATTAAAAATTCAATAAGAGGAATAAAATGTCTGTTACAGTAAACATCAGCCCTAATTATACGCCCCATCACCACCACCATCACCACGTACATAAAAGGCATTGCTCCAGGGACGTGCGAGTTATTCAAAAGCCCTTTTTTATAAAACCCTTCTTCAGATTCCATTCTTGTGATAGAAATACCTCAGGTCCGCGCTTATTTGTAGGTCATACAACCCCTATGCATTGGAAGAGTATGTTAGCTATTATTGGCGGCGTCGTCGCCACAGCACTAGGAATTGGCTTAGCAGCACTCGGGATTGCCACATTGAATCCAGCAGCTATCGTCTTTGGAGCTCTTTTCATCGGGGGTGGAGTCACATCCCTTGCGTGGGGAGCGCAGCATGCGGCAAAATATTATGATAAACAGGCTAGGCTGGGTCAGATATAACCACGAGCGAGGGAAATCGATCGTGTATTTATTACAGAATCGATCTTAAAAGTCCCCCTTCCACTCTTAAGGCAGCTCCATTCACGCCTGAGGCGAGGGGGCTGCTGATAAAGACCACAAAATGGGCTATTTCTTCAGTTGTTTCAAATCTCTGCAGAAGAGAAGTGGGGCGTGTCGTTTTGAAAAACTCTTGTTCCACTCGTTCTATCTCTTGATTTTTATTTTTAGCCAATTGATGAATAAAGGTCTCTACGCCTTCTGATCGTGTAGGACCCACAAGGATAGAATTCACTGTCACAGCTGTATGCGCTGTTTTCTCTGCTAAACCTCGAGCAATCGCTACCTGTGCGGTTTTTGTCATGCCGTAGTGGATCATTTCGACAGGAATTTGTACCGCTGATTCACTGGATATAAAAATTATTCTTCCGGCTTTATGCTTCAGCATTTTTGGCAGGTAGGCACGTGATAAACGCACTCCACTCAAGACATTGACTTCAAAAATTTTCATCCAGTCTTCATCTGTAATGTCTTCAAAATCTTTAGCTTCATAGTACCCTAAGTTATTAATCAAAATATCAAGATGATTCACTTCTTGAATAAACTTTTCTGTGTCTACGGCATTAGAAAAATCAAAGACGGCTGGTTTTAAAGTGCCGGGAACTCCGGATTGTTCAATCCTTGAGATAGCCTGCGAGACGCGTTCCTCGGTTCTACCATTCACGTACACCGTCGCGCCTTCTTGCGCTAACCCTTGGGCGATTGCAAAACCAATTCCTGCTGTCGAGCCAGTCACCAAAGCTATCTGATTTTTAATCTTTAAATCCATCATGCCCCCTTTTCTTGGGACCATAGTTAATGACGGTTTTAAAGTTAACTATTTTTTTTTTAAGATTAACTAGATACTGTGCTTATTAAATTGAGATTACTTAGGCATGATTTGCGGAGGAGGAGATTTTTTTTTTCCGTTGCGCTTGATCCACCATACAAATAGAAAAATAAACACCACTGAACCTAAGAGTTCAATAGGATGTTCATCCATAAATCCTAAGATATGGGCCCAGTAAGGTCCAAAGAAATACCCAATAGCTAGAAAGACTGACGCCCATAAAAAGGCTCCTGAATAGGCGAAAAGAGCAAATTTTGGGTATTCTAATTCTGTCATACCCGCAAAAATACCCGTCACATGCCTCACACCTGGAATAAAGTATCCAAAAGTGAGAGTCCACTTTCCCATATATTCATACCACTCATGGGCTTTCTGCAGATTCTGTTGATTGATACCGACCCATCGGCCATATTTCTTAAGTACGTACTGTCCAGCAGTGCGACCTAGCAAATAGCTCAGGGTAATACCACACATAGACCCAGCATAAGCAGCAATGAGTGTGGGGATCGCATAAAGATGGCCTTGATGGATTAATACACCTGAAACAACCATAAGGGTTTCATCAGGAATGGGAAGGGCTACAATACCCAAAGCAAGCAAGAAAAAAAGCGCAATGCTTCCATAGTCCAGAATCCAGTATGCAAATGTTTCGTGTATATATTCCATTCAAACTATCTATTTAAAATTATAGCAATTTCTAGGTCCAGTATTCCGATGTCAGGATTTAGTCTTCTCTGCACCGAATGGAGAGTTAACACACCTACACCTGTTATGCAAGCTAGATTGTAAAAATTTAATTTACAACGAGCTTTTGATGTAACTTACAGACCAAACCTCCAACAAACGCTTCAGTATATCTTAAATTAACTTTTTTTACCAAAGTCTAAGATAAAATAATTCCAAAAAAACTTTGCTACTGTTTTTAACTTATATTGAAAAGTAAATTGAAGCATTTCATCAAAGCTGAGCTTTTTAAAGGATTGCGCGTATCTCTCTAGCTGTTCATCTTTTGTTTCTCGATACATGCAGTTCATCAAGTACTCTGAAGTTTTCCAGCGAAATCCAAAGTACTTGTCCATCTCCTTGGAGTATTTGAAAAAGCTTTGGTTGTCGCCTTTCAGGTAATCCACTATACGACGCGCGGCCATTCTTCCACTATACATTGCATGGCGTATTCCTTCACTGGCCATAGGGTTTAGCGTCGATATTGCATCTCCGATCGCCACAATGTTCCCCTCATAGCGCGGCTCATTTTGTCCCTCAAAATAGTACATTGTTTTCCCGTGCGTATCGAGAATTTTTGCATCGCCTTGCAAACATTCTTTTAGCATGCGCTCGATATAATGACGATAAGATAACTCATGAGGCACCACCATATCATGCGCAAAATAACGTACCACTCCTATTTTTAGACGGTTTTCTTCCATAGGAAATATCCAAGCATATCCTTGAGGCATCCATTTTAATCCTAAAAAGAATGATAGAGTTTTGGCGTAACGTTGATAATCCTCAGATTTTACCTCCACTAAATATTCCACTCCTGTCGCAGCCACAGCTTCTTTCTTTTCAAACTTGCCGTTTTGCAACACTTTTCTTTCTGCACCGGTTGCATCCACTATCACTGCAGCCTCCACTTTAAGAATATCCTGCTTGTGCATATTGCGCAGATATACATAGGTTTTTCCGTGATCGACTTCATGATGATGATAGGAATGGTCTAATAATAATTCTGAGCCTTGTTGAGTGACTTCTTGCGCTAAAAATGCGCGCAATTTCATAAAATCAAACACTACCCCTGCGTATTTTTCATCCCCCCAATAATGTCTCTGGGTGGAAGTAAAGAGAGCGATCTTATTCCACATAGTACCTAGCACATCTCTAGGCAAACTGTAATCACCTAACATTTCGGCAGGAGCTCCTCCGCTCGAATAATTATTAACGCTAAAATCTTTGGATTTTTCAACAAGCAGAACTTTTTTTCCATTCTTTGCCAGCTCACGGGCACATTGTCCACCTGCAGGACCCGCCCCCACTACGATCGCATCATAGCTAGATTGCATAACCTTCCTTAATTAAAATATATTAACTATTATTAAAATCTAACTTTCAACATCTTATATTTAAAAAGACTCAACAATCCCTATTCATTAGTCATAAGCTGTTTGTATATAATTAATATTTTAAAGTAAAATCAAATTAGAACATAAAAACATTCCCACAAAGCCATCATGGGCTAGTGGCTTTCCACGGAGGTGTAAGATGATCACAACGTTCGGCATTCTGATTGCAATCGCTGCAGTCATAGCTTTATGGGCAGTGGGTATATTTAACCGGCTCGTCGAGCTCCGGAACCAAGTAAAAAATGCTTGGAGCCAAATTGACGTACAACTACAAAGACGTTACGATTTAATTCCTAATTTAGTTGAAACAGTCAAAGGTTATATGGGCTACGAGAAATCTACTCTCCAGGCCGTTATCGAAGCGCGTAATCAAGCCTCTGCTATGCGGGAACAAATTCAAAAAAGCGGCGTTCCAGATGAAGAGGCCATGAAAAAACTCATGGGCGCAGAAACAACCTTAAAAGCTGGTTTAGGAAATATTTTTGCTTTGGCAGAAAACTATCCGCAACTTAAAGCCAACGAGACCATGCAAAGATTACAAGAAGAATTGAGCACAACCGAAAATAAAGTGGCCTTTGCTAGACAAGCCTATAATGATCAAGTTCTTGCTTACAATACAGCTCAACAAAAATTTCCTGCCGTCTTAGTTGCCGGCATGTTAGGTCACTCCCCTGCACAGCTCTACGAAGTAGAAACCCCTGAAGCTAAAAAAGCTGTAAAAGTTTCTTTTTAACGAGCAGCTAAAAATCTGACAAGGATTGATGCAGATGGCTATGAATTTTTGGGAAGCACAAAGAAGAGCTCGTTCCAAGACAAGTTTGTACGTCACTCTTTTCGTGATATTTACATTAATAGTGGCTGTATTGGTGGAATACTCCATGCGCGTATTTGCAGGAGATAGTTATCACCCTCCCTTCCCTCTTTTGGGTTTGGTGTTTGTGGGTATCACTTTCACTGTTGCTCTATTTCAGTATGGAATGTTCAAATCCTTTGGAGGAGCTTATGTAGCAGAATCTTTAGGGGGGCGACTTGTTGATGGGCAAACGCATAACTTTAAAGAGCAACAACTTCTCAATGTGGTTCAAGAGATGGCTCTTGCAGCTTCCCTACCTGTACCTCCGGTCTATGTACTGCCTACGCACTCAATTAACGCCTTCGCGGCCGGAATTACCCCGGATAATGCGGCTATTGCTATTACCAAAGGCTCGTTAGATATTCTATCGCGTGATGAACTACAGGGCGTAGTGGCGCACGAGTTTGGACATATCTATAATGCTGACATGAAAATTAGTATGCGCCTTGCAGCCATGGTCATGGGTTTTTTCTTTGTCCTCTACATTGCCATGCGCCTTCTACAATTTGCACCCAGTGATAGAGATAGAAAAGGTGGGAACCCATTAGTGTTGGCAGCGATTATCCTTTTACTGGCCGGGACGATTACCTGGATTTTTGGCTCTGTACTTAAAGCGGCCGTCAGTCGTGAACGCGAGTATTTAGCAGATGCCTGTGCCGTCCAGTTTACAAGAAACCCCGATGGAATAGCCAATGCCCTAAGAAAGATAGAAAAATGTGAATGCAACGACATGCCTTCTAAAGGAATGGCATATTCGCACTTATATTTTGATGACAATATCAGTTTAAGTACAATTTTTGCTACGCACCCCCCTCTTCGCAAAAGAATCGCAGCTATTGAGGGGAGATTATACATACCCGAGGAATGGCATATTGATCAGCCAGAAAAGAATTCTAGAGAACCTTAGACCCGGAATCAAAGAGCCTTCTGCACCGAAGATCAAGGGAGCATCAAAGACTTTCCATGTGGAGTCATTGAGGATCCCATGATCTAGGTACAGCAAACTTATCTTCTGAGGACTCTTTTTTCATAAAGATAGTCAAGAGACATTTTCCCAGCACCAAAAACGAAAATCACTAAGCTGACCAGCAGATAAACAAAAGGCAGCTGTGTAATAAAGCTGGTTGTGTCATTCACAATCTTATCAGCTAAATGATCATTGGTGGTATAAATGGCACCGACCATCACAACCACTAAGGCTAAAGCTGCTAGTCTCGATCCTAAACCTAGAATTAAACAAATCCCCCCAATTAACTCCACAAGGCTTACCAAATAGGCGGAAACATGAGGAAAGGGAATGTTTAATGTTGTGAAAAATTGAACCACGGGATGAATATCCATCAGCTTCCCCCAACCAGCAAACATAAAAGAGCCTCCCCAGTAGAGACGCAAAAGCAAAAGAAAGAGCGACTGAAGGTTAGAACCGGTAGATTCTACGAATCGATAAAGTTTACTAAAGAACGAATTTTGCATGATTACCTTTAAAAGATTTTAATTGGTTTCGTTGATAAATTTGGGTCGCCTTTGTTCAATTAAATAAGCGCCGACATCAAGGGCTTGCTCCTGGGTTAAAAATGGATTTTCATAGGGCATATTTTCATAGATAAAAGCAGAGAGCATGGGCAGAGTTGACATGCCTGCGCCATCATTAAAAGAATGGGGACCCCATACGGGTGGATTATTGAAAGTACCACCTCCATCTAGCTGATGACAGAGCGCACAATTTTGCGCATAAATTAAAGCTCCCTGTTTTGGATCAGGCTGATGTTCGTTTTTAAAAATTTTCAAACCCAGCCAAGGATAATTTTTCCTGTCGGGGATGTTAGAAGAGATCCATTCAAGATAGGCGATAATGGCCTGCATATCTGAAGAGTGGCGTGGAAGCGGTTTTCCATTCATACTCCGTTCAAAGCAGTTATTAATTCTATCTATTAAATCAATTTCTTTTCCGTCCCTGTTGGAAAATTGGGGGTAAACTTTAACAACCCCTACTAATGAAATCCCGCCTTCTTTTCCGCCCAGCGTATTCCCGGCAGCAATGTGACAATTAGAGCAGCTTAAACGATCGTCCACATATTCAGGAAGAATTTGACGTGTATTAAGCACGATGTGGTATCCACGCATGACCTCCGAGTAAAGCGCTTGAGGAGCCATCTCTGGATCGACTAAGTCATACCGAATCCACTCTCCATTGACTTCACGTTGATTGGGAAACTTTTTTTTTGCGAGAGGCTTTTCCATAAAACTGTCATAAAAAAAAAGAAGTGATGCACTGACAACTAGAACAGTTAGAACTAAGGGAATGATTTTTTTAGACATCCTTCCTTTCTCATCTCTTGAAATAAAGCCTATATATGAACTTTTTTGGAAAAAAATTGAAGAAAATTAAAAAGACTGGTTTATTAACAGATCATCATTGAGGTTTTGTTATCATGGATCAGTCAAAAATTGTAGACCGGAATAGTTATATTGCGGCTCTTATCTCTTTAGTCTTTGGATTTATATTATTTTTTATCGAGACATATGAATTCATGAAAAGTCTTGCAGCCGCCTTTTTACTCGCGGGTCTGGTTTGGATCTCATACATTATGGTTCGATGCTTAATTTTAGCTCTTAGAAAATAGGAATACACAATCATGTTAAAACTGTTACTTTCGTGCTTGCTACTCTTTGCTCCCCTTCACCCTCTACTCGCAATAGAAAAAACTTGTTCTTTTAATCAGACAACTCAAGAAACTCTTGCACTAGAAGAACTTGAAGGACCGAAGGAAATTCAATTTACTAAGTGGACCCTGAAGAATACAGGGGATAAAATCGTAAAAAATTTATTCGTAACTGTCAACTCCTCTAGAGAACAGCGGGCACAGACTCTAAAAAATGACCTTCAAAGTAAAGATCTTTGGGAATGTTGGAATAAATACCACCTGGAGGCACGTGAAAGCTTAATCTATGCTCCCTTATCCGCTGATTATATTTCAGTTCCCACTCGTCAGGTTCCATCGAAATGTAAATCCTTAAGAGAATATTATCTTCACGGAAAATGGCATCTGATTAATCACATCGATAATGTAGTCTATGTGGGTTTAGATAACCATTCAATTGTAGGCTATGAAGAGATTGCGGACGATCCATTACTAGCGCTTCGTACAAAAATAATGCAAAAAAATGACGTGCATTCTATTGAACAACCTCACTTCCACTTTGCTACATTTGATATTTTCCCTGAGGATTTTGAAGGGGAAGATCCTGAAGAAAAAGTTTTAATCCACCCCATTCAAGAGGGCTACACTCTTTATCCCGGCGAATCTCTGACATTCTACGCAGAGAAACGCATGGAACAAACGTTTGATATTAAAGAGCGGTTTTCGGATTCAAAAAGTTTCCAATTCTTACCTAGAGAATACCTAAATCATGTCAGCAACCATACAGACGGTACTATTTATGTGCATTACAACAAGGAACTTAGACCCTTGGAAATTGCTCCAAATCAAATTCAAACGTTTGTCATGGGGGTCCCGTTTCAATCATGCTTAATCGAAGCACCAGACTCTACCCAAGGAACGATTGTCTGTGGAGCTAACTGTAAATCTTTAGAGACGTTCAATCCTGGACTTAATGAAATTTACCTCAATGCGGATAGCAACGCAAGTTTACTCGATTTTAAGCTTGATTACGAAATCTATGAGTTTAAATACCCTTTTCACATCGTCAATCCCTCTCAAACTTTTGACTACGTTTCCCCCGTTTTTGAATTAGAAGCAATGTATCAGTTCACTACCCCCCCTATTATACAGTGGCAAATCTCCGACAAAAAAGACTTCTCACATCTTATACCCAATTTATCTCAGACTGAGGAATATAAATCCAAAATCTCTTTAAGTGTTACAGATCAATCTTTTTTAAACCCTGGTCAAACTTATTATTTTCGTGTAAGACCGCTCGGGGCTCGTTGGTCTCCTATCTTTGAGTTTACCATTAATAAACCTGCTTCCGTCGACCCAAGTTTTAAGATTCTCGGCGAGGGTCAGTACGAAATTTCATGGACAGCGCATCCAGATTCAGATGTGACATACTATGTATTTGCTTCCAATCATTTTGATTTTATCCCTTCTATGTACTCAGAAGAGATACACTGCCTATTCGAAGAGAGATCGGGTGTCCCTTTTTGTATCCCTATAGTGTTGCAAAAGACAAAAGAAAATTCTATTCAGATCGGCACAGACTACGCCTTCTATCGTGTTGTCGTTGAAAAAGATGGTCAATATTCAACGCCCTCTTCCCTCATCCGCGTATACGATTACGGACTTAGTATCCCTCGCGACGTTCTGCAAACAGTCACGGATGCTGAAGGAAACCATCACGTTGAAAGAGTGGCCTTCCCTCCTGCCTATCCCCATCTGGAAGAATTAATGTCTGCATCTAGCGCTAAGCTCCATTTTCACTCAGACTACTACGCCTACAATCCCCACGTAGATGCAAATGTATGGAATAACATGGTGCCCTATTTTCTCCCCGAAAACCATCCTGTTAAACCCAAACTAGACCGCTTATTTCGTAAACGTGTCACACAGAATAAACAAACACTAAAAAAAGCTGGCTTTACAGAGCCAGAACCTAAACGGTTTAGCAAAACGATTGTTTCTAAAAACAAAAAAATTCCCGGCTATATCTTTAAGTTTTTCCATGATGAACAAAAAGATATCCAAGATGCTAGAAATTGCCTAAGACGTGTAACGGGTGCCATCAGTGTCCAAGAGGCTCTAAATCGCTACAATATCAATCATCTATTTGTGGTCCCAAAAAAATATATTTATCCTTTGCCAGCTCATCCCTCTCCTACCGAAACGTCCTATCGAAAAAATTTCGTGGTCGTTGAAAATGAGTTAGATATATATACGGGAAAAGAAAATAACAAAATGTGGAAGAGTCCTGTCATTAACCCCATTACGCTCACATGGACTTTCTGGCTTTTACAGGAGCTGGGCTTGAATGATTCTCCCTATAGTTTCAATATGCCCATCACAAGAGATGGACGGATTGCGTTTGTAGATACTGAACATCATCATAAGTGGCCTGTACCGTTTGAAAAATTATGGCCATTTTTGACTCCTGAAATGGGAAGTTTCTGGAAAAATTTATGTCAGCAGCATGGATTTTAAACAGACATCAAAGCTATTGAAATCCATGGAGTTTATCACTCCATGGATTTCACTAACCTGTGCTTGAACAAATATAAGCGCCTTAATATGAATCATATTGAGCCGTTTATTTAACAATACAATTTCATAGCACATTCTAAACTCGATTTTACTTTAGAATTTAATAATATATATGCATATATAATAGTATAACTATTAATAATCGTTTAATTTTTAATTAACTAACAAGGAGGATGTTATGGCCAATGTTACCCTTGCCCATCCCTTGACCCCCAACCCTAATCTAGATCCACCCGTGGATAGAATCAAAAAATTAAAAGACCGAGCAGCACAAGTAAAAGCTGAATATTTTCAATGGAAAATTGAACACGCTGAATTGGAAAATAAGGATATACTTAACCAAAAGAAATACCGCTTTCTTGCCAAATCAACGATTGCTCGATCAGATTTTTTTATAGCAGTGAAGGATTATCTGAATCTTCAGGCTAAGATTTGCAATTACTCCATCTGCTACTGGACAGAACTAAATTTAAGAAAAAGCAATGATCTAGATAAAAGCCACTTAGAAAGATTATTGCTAAAGCTACGTGAATTTCATGAATCTTTACCAAAAATAAAGGATCAACTTTGTGATTTGTCGCTTTCCCATTCAAAGTCCAGATTTGAAATATTTTTTCATCAACTCATGGAACAAAATAATGAGGCTAAGCAAAAAATAACAGAGGCTCTTAAAAAATGTAACCCAGGGATTTCTCCCATTGAAGAGAATAAAAAAAAGGAAGGAAGTCTGGCCGAAAAAGCTAAGAAATTAATAGAGAAAAAAAAACTGCTAAAAGTAAAAATCGACACACTCAAAGAAACTAACAAACTGTTAGAAGAAAAAATCGTAGAGCTAAAAAAAGCGATTCCTGTCCCCCAAGGATCGGTTAAAAAGTTAGAAATTATACAGAAGGAAAATTATAAAATTTATGAGAAAATCTCTTTTAATCCTACGTTTGAATTTATGGAAAAAAGCAGCTCTTATCTAACTCTTATCGCTAAACTGAGAAACCAACTCATGGCAGAACAACTAGATCCAACCAATGCTAAAAAAGAGTTTTTGGAAGTCATGATCAAGGGCTACGAAAAAATTTGTAATAAATTTGTTAGCACCTTCTTGATCCTTTCCAAGAAAGAAGATCCTGACAATTTTAAATTAAAACTCCTAGAATTAATGATAAAAAAAATAGAAGATGTGGCCGATATACTAGATCATATGACCGCAGATGTCTATGGCTCACTGGACCCTAGAGTCGTATATGACTATCCAGAACAACGGGCTGGACTTCATTTCATCTACAATCGTCCGCGTATGATTAAAAGTGAAGATAGCTACATCTTGAAATATGAAACAAGCAAGTCCCCTCAGCAACTTCTAGCGGAAAAAAAAATACATCTCTAAGATTTTTGCAAAGCTTTTGAGCCGACAAAAACCATCCTGAAAAGTTTACTCAGCATTCCATAAACCATAAGCCCACACACGATCCCCAACAGAGCATACAAAAAACCATCGACTGTTAAATTGAGTCCCCATTCAAAAGAAGCCCACGTTGACTTCGCTATTTTCGCATCGATGTATTTAAAAAACATCAAGGGTTTACTATAAACTGTTGAGTTCAAGAGTGCTTGATGGCCCTCATTCAATTGCTGAAAACGTTGTATCATCTCATGCATCAACGCACCTTGATTTTTGAAGTCGATGTCTGGACTCGATTGAAATTTAGCCACATACTGCTGCAAAGACTTGCCGCTTAGAGCAGCGGCTTGTCTCATTCCCTGGACTTGACTCTGCAATTCAGCCAGATGACCTGATAACCGCTGCTGATAGTCTTGCATGTAGAGAGGAATTTGAGAGAAGATTAAAGCACCTGAGACCGCACATATGCGATCGATTAGACCCCCAATCCACTTAAACACTAATGATCTCCAGGATAAAATGGTTCAACATGCACAGACACATCCCTGACTGCGGGCCAGACTTTTTGAATCTCAGCGCGCACTCTTTGGGTGATCTGATGCGCCACTTCCACCGACATTTCAGGATCCACTTCAATGTCGATATTAACATGTGCATCAGGACCGTAGAGTTGAATCTTAATTTTTTCAGTTTCCCGCACTCCCTCTACATTTAACGCAGCTGCCTTGACTTTGTCAAAATATAATTGATCAGGGGCTGTGTCAATTAATTGATATAAGTTGTTTTTCGCAGCATAGATCCCAATTCCGATCATAAAGCAAGCAATAGAAATGGCCCCTAAATGATCAACAAGACTACTAATTTCAGGTATGTAGGCACCAATTAACAAGGCAATCGTAGCTAAAGCACTTGTCACTCCATCAATCCGATAATGCAAGGCGTCTGCTGCGAGGGCAGGACTGTTTTGTTTCTTTGCAGTATTCATTACCACTCTGTAACAGATTTCTAGAAGAACAACTGCCACTAATGGAATCATCCACGCGTAAGCTCCCACCACTTGTTGCTCTGTAGATCCAGAAAGATGAAAAAGCTGCTGAAATAGCGCGACAAGGCCTATGGCTACAATAAGCACCCCGATTTGCATGCCCACTAAAGGTTCAAAGCGTCCATGTCCAAATGGATGATTTTTATCGGGCGGCCGATCGGCAAATTTGATGAAATAAATTAAAGAAAGACTAAAAAAGACATCCACAAAACTTGAAATTGCATCCATGGCTAACGCAGAACTAGCAAAATACCAAGCTCCTAAAAACTCCCCAAAAATAATAATCAGCCTAATGTAGACACCTCGTTTAGCTGAAGAGATCAGTTGCGTATTGCGCTCTTGACGTGCTAAGTAAACATACGAAGGGGGCTTTACAGGGTCGGGAAAGTGGGTCATAAATTATCCGTGAAAATTAAACATTGAAAACTTTTGAAAATTTAACAAAAAAAACATCTAAGAGATACGAAATTATTTTGAATCCCATTCAATATAAAGAACTCACCTTGTTTACTTCAACAGTCTTCTTTCGAAACTCAATGTGTCGAAAAATTTGACGATGAAGACGTCAAAAGTCACAATTTTAACGAACATGTGGCGTTACACAAGATTAACATGATAAGCAACGGTCATCCAATCGATTATCGACACAGAAGTTTCAAATGATGTTATTTTATAATTTTACACAGCTCATTCAATATCGCTTCCTTAAAGGAGAAAAAGTGGTTTTGATAATCACTTGCTGAAATTTCATAATGCACATCGGGAATGACCCCTGCATTTTCGATATAACTTTTGTCCGCTCGTTCAGCTATTGAGCCGGTGATATTAAAACCCCCAATGCTAAATCGACTTTTTAAAGGAGTAAAGGTCACAAAACCTCCGGCTCCAGCTGTCTGCACACCCATGGTAGTGACGCGTTGATTATCCTGTAGGATGGCAGGAAAAAAGTCTCCACATGAAAAATCTAACTCATTAATCAACAATAGAATGGGCTTTGTGAAAGCCGCTGGATGGGGATTAACAGCATCCACCCCTAAAAGATGTATGGCATCCGTAAAAGTTTTTCCCTGAGTCCACTCCTCCTGAATGAAACGGCAATAATGTAACCAACATTGACAAAATTGGTAGGAAACCGGGTAACCACCATAGTGACGCCCAAATAAAAATTCAGCCTCCAGATCGTCGCTGACATCTTCAAGTGCAGGGATACACTCTAACGCATTAAAAACATCTGCGTGTGTAAGTTTGATATGATGCCGCGGGGTCGTAAGGGCCTGATTGGACAATAAGGAGGCAATGGAGTACATGTAGAAAATCAAGCCCCCCGGATTATTTAGTTGATCGATCACTAATGCATCTGTGCGTTCTTCAAACAGTTGGATAATCTCCGCCAATTCTTTCACGCTCTCACCTAAATAATCCACATAATGGGGGATTCTAAGATACCCCACTAAACGACGCTCAGGTGTTTCGAAGATATAGGCATTCCAATATTTTTTTTCATTTTTCCACCAAATTCTTCCTAGAGGGGGCAGCATACTTTTCTTTGCACCCAATATAAAAGGGCTCTCGTTTTCTTCTTCCTTTGGGTCATTCTCTTCCTTATGCGATTCGCTTGGTTCAAAAATGTGATTTAAAGAAGGCTTATAATATGGAGTCATCCAAGGCTTATCTAATGAACGTAAAATTTCTTTGAAGTTCTTTTTATTTGATTTTTTACCAAGGTTATAATTCGCCTGCTTTTTGTTACTTAATGGCAAATCCTGAATAATTTTTTCAGGAGTATAAGCCCAAGTTAATTGATAAGATTTGACGCCTTCTACTCCTTGATGTTTGACCTGAATAATGACGGGTCCCTGGGGAATCTGATGCCCCCGGCCCGCCTGACGATGCGTGAACATGATTTCTGATTTAGTTTTTTGTGTTTTCCCTTTATTGTCTCCAAATTCTTGAATTTGAAAATCTTCCATCGCCTGTGCGATGGGTTTATCGTCAAAATAAAGGATCTCATCGCCTGGTTTAATAGGAAATAATTGAGGCGATAGCTGTTTTTTATCTACATGAACAATAAAATATCGACCTTCAGCCCCCCTAATTTGAATGGGTAGATAAGCAGATTCTGTCGTAAAAAAGGAAACGTTTACATGGAAATCACGTAAAGAAGCGAAAATTTTTTTTACTATCCCATGAAAATCTTGGATGGTCACCTCGTCGAATGAAAGTACTTTTTGTTTAGCAGTTTCAATTTCATCCTCTAGTTCCCATGCAAATTGTTCTTTTTTCCATTGCATGGGAGCATATTGCATTTGAAAAATATGTTTAATCCCCTCTAATTCCAAAATCATCTGTTTTTTATCGCTTAATGCATCAGAGCATCCCCACGAGGGTAAACTGACAATAAAGAAGATAATAACAGATAAACATTTTATATATTTCATTGTTCACCATATAGAAATTAAAAAATAATAATACTTAAAAAAAGTGTTATTTGTATATTAAAAAACTTCCATATTGATTCCTCTCAATTTTGTACAGGATTTCCCCCAGCGCTATGCAAACACAACGCCTTACGAGATCTACCTTAAGAAAATGCATCGATTGTCGTAGGGAGAAGAATGAGTATTTCTTGAATTTTTGCTTCAAATTCTATATGATCTTTAGCTTTAAATCATGAAAACATGAGTTTTGTTTTTTTTTTAAGTTTTTTTGGCTGACAGGAAGGCAACTCTAGTTAAAATTGCTGCTAAACATCTTAAAGGTCTATGACAGGACATGCACGCAAGAAGGATACAATGGTTGAGACAAAAGCCACACAAGTAGTCGGTATTATTCCCGCGCGTTTTGGAAGTACGCGTTTTCCAGGCAAACCTTTAGCAGAAATCCTAGGAAAATCCATGATCCAAAGGACCTACGAAAACAGCAAGAAGTGCTCATCTTTAGATGATGTGATTATTGCTACGGACGATGTGCGTATCTATGATCATGTCACTGCCTTTGGTGGCAAAGTCGTCATGACTTCACCGGATTGTCCCACAGGCTCTGATCGACTGATCGAAGCGGTACGGAATCAACCACATTTAAACGACTCCTCCATCATCGTCAATATCCAAGGAGATGAACCCTGCCTTGAACCGGACGTCATTGAGGGTGTTGTGAATCTTCTGTTACAAGATCCTACAGCATTGATGTCCACCGCTATCATGAAAATTCATTCAGAAAGTGAAGCATTAAATCCGTCTGTCGTCAAATGCTCCATCGATCGGCATGGACACGCACTTTATTTTAGCCGTTCCCTGATTCCAGGAGCAACAAATGCTCAATTCAATCCCGCTATCACCTATTTTAAACACATCGGGATCTATGGCTACAGAAAATCTTTTTTAGAAAATTATGGAACACTTTCTTCCACCCCTCTTCAACTGGCGGAAAGCCTTGAGCAATTGAAAGTGCTTGAACATGGGTATAAAATTAAAACTATAATCGTCGATAGTTCCAGCATCAGCGTGGACCATCCTGAAGATATCAAAAAAGTCGAGACATTATTATGCAAACAAAATATTTATTCATAACAGGTGGTGTCTGCTCTTCTCTGGGCAAAGGTTTAACAGCAGCTTCTATAGGAATGCTGCTGGAAAAAAAAGGCCTAAAAATTGCGATGCTCAAATTGGATCCTTACCTGAATGTGGACCCGGGCACAATGAGCCCTTATCAGCACGGTGAAGTTTATGTGACAGATGATGGAGCCGAAACTGATTTAGACTTAGGCCACTACTATCGTTATACCAATTCGCCCTTATCTAAAGCGTCTAATACCACATCAGGTCAAATCTATAACACGGTCATCCGCAGAGAACGTCAAGGGGATTATCTGGGAAAAACTGTACAAGTGATTCCCCATATCACCGACGAAATTAAACAAAGAATCTACGCCTGTGCCAAACAAGAAGAAAATATCGATGTGGTCTTAGTGGAAATCGGGGGAACTGTGGGTGATATTGAATCTCTCCCCTTTTTAGAAGCTATCCGACAGTTCAGAAATGAAAACAGGGGCAGCTGTTTAAACATTCATTTAACGTATGTCCCTTATTTGAAAGCGGCTGGTGAAGTTAAAACAAAACCTTCGCAACATTCCGTACAAGTTCTGCGCGAAATTGGAATTTTTGCCGATATTATCATTTGCAGATGTGAAAAAACACTGCCTGAAGATGTTAAAGATAAATTAAGTCTATTTTGTAATGTGAGCCGTAAGGCTGTGATTGAAGAAGTCGATGTGGAGTTCAGTATTTACGAAGTCCCTCTAAAATTACATGAACAAAATATCGATGCGATGATTTGTGAAATGTTAGGTCTTCCCGATAAGACCATTGATATGAGCGATTGGGAAAAGATTCTTGAGACACTTCGTCATCCTAAAGGCACCATAAAAGTAGGCGTTATTGGAAAATACGTCCAGCATCAAGATGCCTATAAATCTGTATTTGAATCTCTCCATCACGGAGCACTATCTTTAGGCTATAAATTAGAAATTAAACGCTATGAAGCGGACAAACTGCTTGAAGAAGGTGCGAACTTAGAAAAAATCATTGAAGGTTGCGATGGTTATTTAGTGCCTGGTGGTTTTGGTGAGCGAGGTTGGATGGGTAAAATTTATTCAGCTAAATATTGCCGCGAAAATCATATTCCTTATTTTGGGATCTGCCTAGGTATGCAGGTGATGGCAGTAGAGTTTGCAAGACACGTGGCAAAATTAGAAGAAGCGAATACAACCGAAGTCGATCCTTTTACAAAAAATCCCGTGATTTCCCTATTAAGTGAACAAAAAGAAGTTCAAGAGATGGGAGGCACCATGCGTTTAGGTGCATTTACGTGTAATTTAGTCCGCGGTTCTAAGGCTCATGCCGCCTACAAGGCAGATAAAATTTCTGAAAGACACCGACATCGCTATGAATTTAATAACAAATACAAAGAGCAGATGGAGGATGCTGGATTTTTAATTTCTGGTACTTTAGATCACTCCACCTTATGTGAAATTGCTGAAGTGAAAGACCATCCCTGGATGGTAGGTGTACAGTTCCATCCGGAATTCAAATCTAAGCCCACTGAAGCTCACCCTTTGTTTAAGGCGTTTGTGCAAGCGATGATCGATTACAAAAATAAGCAGCACCATGAATGAAAAACCTACTGCAAAACCCCTAGCTACCCGAATTGTAGGAATTGACTACGGTTTAGCGCGCATAGGGGTGGCTGTGTCTGATGAAACTAAAACCATCGCCTTTCCTCTGGAAACTATTCAATGTGAAAAAAAAACCGAAGAAACGGCCAAAAAATTAATCGGTAAGCTTGAGGACCATCAACAAGCCTACCGCTATCAGCTCATCGAAATTGTCATCGGTCTCCCCTTGATGATGAGTGGGAAAACGGGCTTTTTAGCTGATGAAACAAAATACTTTATTGAAGTCTTAAAAAAATACACCTCTATTCCCATTCTATCATGGGATGAACGTTTAACAACCGTCCAAGCAGAACGCTCATTAAGAGAAGGCCAGCTGACCAGAAAAAAACGGGCACAATCCGTGGATCATGTAGCAGCGATTATTATTTTACAAAACTATCTTGATCATCTTAAATTGCGTAAGGAAGAATCATCTCTTTAAAACTCAAGAGTCAGCCATGACTTGTATATCTCTCTTAAATTAAACTGAATAGAAAGTGAGATATCAATTTTATTGACTTTGTATCGGCAATCATTATTCTACAGTTTGAATAGCAATCGGAAGTGGTGAGATATGGCGCATAAAATTCGATATTGGTTAATGAAATCAGAACCCGACGTGTTCTCTATTGATGATTTAAAACGAGAGGGCTTTACGGACTGGGAAGGCGTGCGTAATTTTCAAGCGCGTAATTTTATGCGGGATGAAATGAAAGTTGGAGACCTAGCCCTTTTTTATCATTCAAATGCTAATCCCCCTGGTGTAGCTGGCATCTGTAGAATTTGTCGTGAATCCCATCCTGATCTGACAGCCCAAGATAAAGAAAGTCCTTACTTTGATCCTAAAGCCTCTGAATCCAAGCCCATCTGGATGATGGTCGAAGTTGAGTTCGTAGAGAAGTTCCCACACTTTGTCTCGCTAGCGGAATTAAAGAAACATGCTGAATTAAAAGATCTGGTCGTTTTACGCAAGGGCTCTAGACTCTCCATTACGCCAGTAGAAAAGTCTGACTTTGAATTCATTCAAGCCTTAGGAAATGTAGAGGAGGCAGAAGCCCCTCCACCTGTAGTAAAATCTAAACATTCAAAACGTAATATATAGACTGGTCGGATCATCCAAACCCTTGCCTCCTATTTATAGATAAAGCTTAGGCCTGCGGTTCCAGAATAAAAGGAATATTTTTCGCACGTTCTCTGGCCAACTCTATCCATTGGTTCTTCTTAGAGTCCAGATCAACAGATAAATCTATCTTATCTAAGATCGATCCCAAAGACTCTAACCATTGACTATAAAAATGATAAGCCCAAGTATTGGGATGACATGCTTTTAATTTTCTTTTCAAGACTCCTTCAAAATCCTGGATCAAATTTTCAAGTGTCTGGTCCTTCTGCGCTTTAATCTCAGGAATTTTTTCAAAAATCTCATGATAAAGTTCTTTTCGTAAAAATAGAACTGAAGATCCATACATCTTAAGAGTTAAATCTAAAGGATGTTCGTACACGTTGCCCTTAAAGCCCCACTTGGAAAGTACCCGCTCATTGGAAGTCCAAATTCCATAATGCTTGGCATTAAAGTTTTCCGACATCATCTCTCCGTATACAACTAAATCTCCCGGCTGAGGAGAATTGACTAATTGATAGCCCCATGCATGTAAAATTTCTAAAGGATTCCTTTCACTCGATAGGTCTCGAAATGAAGTTTTATACGCTCGCTCCTCTCCCAGATGAAGGAATGCAAAATCTGAGCAAACAAGGGAACTTAACTCAAGGTTTGTCAATTCATCCAATAAACTTTGCTTAAACTGATTTTCTGCAAAAGTTTTAATACCTTGCTCGGCATAAAAAGTTTGACACCACTCTTTTGCGATACGCTCTATTTGAGAATCTCTTTCAGTCTCAGATCTATAGATAACGCCCGATAGACGATCTTTTAGCGCAGATTTTAATCCCTCATCTATCCCATTTTCTTCCTGCGAAAACGCTAGATAGATATTGTCAATTTCTTGCAGAAGTTTATTTCCATCCATAGAATTCAATGAGAAGGAAAGAATAGGCGGCTTATAAAAGCGGTCGATCCAATCTTTTTGTGGCGTTGCATCTAACAAAACCGCAGACCTTTTCATATCCGATATATTCATGCTTTAAAACCTTATTTAATTATTCAATAAAAAGTAAATTATTATTATATAATAACAAAAAATCGATATAAAAAAATATTCATTTTATTTATTATCACATCCTCCTCACCAAAAATTAGAGATAAAAAATGGAACCCACTGCAATAAAAAAACATCTTGAACTCGATGAATTTTATGGACTAGAAAAGTTTGAAAACTTCGAAGATCCCACCACAGACGACCTGTTTATCGCAATTATACAGGATGTAGCAGAGCAACATTTTGAGAGGATTAAGGATTTACCTCTGACCACGTTAGAAAAAGCTGAACGAAAATATCATCTAACTGCCCTTCATTTGTGCTCCATGTTACAGAAGATAGATCTCTTAAAATTCCTGATCACCCGGGTTCATCATTTAGTCCCCGAAGATAAAGATGGATGGACCCCTCTACATTATGCCTACCTCACACAAAATGCTGATATTATCCACATTCTTGAGGAAAATCAAGTTCAACGCCAACCAACGTCCCCTACACAGGCAAAATTTTCCTGTCGGCAAATTCAGGAAATGTTAAGCCATAAACCTGCTGCTGAGGATCAAGCCGTCTTTCATTATCAAGATCCTCAGACCAAACAGATGATCTACAATGCGACTGCACGAACGTTTAAGGAATTAACAGGAGCCACTTTTACCTCAAAAACTCTCGTGTCCGGTGAATATTTTCTTTTTGCTAAATCTAATCTCGAAAAAGATAAAGAAGAAGATTCTATTCAAATCGAGATAGAGGAAAATTATCAGACGTTCGAAGCTCATCCCCCACGTCTTTATCTTGGACAAGACACCATGGGCGGATGGGGAGTCTTTGCAGATGAAACGATTCAGTCGGGCGCGATTGTACTGCACTATGCGGGAGAAACAGTCATTTCTCCTTCATCTTCACAGTATCGAACAGGAGTTGTAGACGGTATGTGCAAGCGTAATCTGGGTCCTATGGTTAATGAGGGCTCCCCTAATCTCATGCCTGTGCACGCGACCATCGACCATCTTCCTGAATCCATTGTTTTTATGGCTCTTAGAAAAATAGAAAAAGGCGATCAGCTGCTCGTGGATTATGGTTTGGGACATGGAGTGAAGTTTTATGGACCGTATATCAATGCGGGCCAAAAAGAATTAGAAGAGACGCTGGAAGCTGAGGGAGGTTTAGTGAGGATCAGCCATCGATTAAAAGCCATGCTCAAACAACCATTTAAAAGCAAAAAGGAATTTCTAGTCTTTGAAAGATTAAGATCTTTATGTGCGTATACGATTACCACACCCCCCATCTTCCTTGATCTATTGATTAAAGATAAAATTCAACCTGCAGACCTCCAAAAGATCCCCTTCAAAACCCTTAAAAAACTTGCCAATCTAGACAATAACATCATGATACCTGCTCTCCTTCATGTGATTCTTTCTGATGAACATCAAAGGGTATTGAATCAGATTAAAAATTTAAAAAATGATCAGGGGGACATGTGTTTAAATCCTAAAAGCTGGCTCCTGTCCCTAGGGGCTAAACTGAGCATCTCTAGGCGCTTGTACGTACATCTTTTCCTATCAAAAATCAATTTTCCACGTGCCCCTTTAGATTTGAAATTTGATCTTGAACATGCGATAGATGAGGCACAAGCAAAAGAGGAGGATTTTTTATACGAAAAAATCCTAGAGGCCTTCTCACAAAATAAACAAAATGAAATTTTCAAATAAATGATGGAAGGAAAAGATCCGTTTTTTGATTACCCATAAGAGTAATTTTCTCAGGCGGGTTTTCAGAAGATGTGTTTTATAATGAAGTATTTTTCCTAATATGTTAAAAGCAAGATAGAATGAAACATATTTAAGGAATTTTTTCCATGTCTTTAACCCTGAAAACACCAGCACAATTTCTAAATCCTTTGACAGAGACCAACGGATCTCAAAAAATCGCTGATCCTTGTGTAATGGTTATTTTTGGAGCTACTGGAGATCTGACAGCAAGAAAGCTGCTACCTGCCCTCTATAATCTGAATCAAGAGGGCTTACTGCCTTCTCATTTTGCCTGTGTAGGTTTTGCGCGAAGAGAAAAAAATGACGAGCAATTTAGAAATGAAATGCTTGAGGGAGTGAATAAATACTCGCGTACAAAACCTGTGGATCCTGAACTTTGGAAAACCTTTAGCGAACAGTTGTATTATCATGTCTCGGAATTTCATGAGGACGAGGGTTATGCGAAGTTAGCGGAGCTGTTGACTAGACTGGATAAACAACACGGGACTAAAGGAAACAGGGTGTTCTATCTCTCTACACAGCCTAGTTTTTTTCCGACTATTATCGAAAAACTAAATGCACACCAACTGCTGTATAAAGAAGGTGAAGTGCAGGATAAATGGTCGCGCGTCATTATCGAAAAACCTTTTGGCCACGATCTGGATTCAGCAAATGCCCTGCAAAAAGATATTTCCCAACATCTAGATGAATCTCAAATCTATCGCATCGATCATTACCTCGGAAAAGAAACTGTTCAAAATCTATTGGTTTTTCGTTTTAGCAATCCGCTTTTTGAAGCCATATGGAATAATAGGCACATTGATAATGTGCAAATTACGGTAGGTGAAGAAATCGGAATCGGCACTAGGGGACGTTTTTTTGAAGAAGCAGGCATATTACGTGATATTGTGCAAAATCATATGATGCAACTCTTGTCGCTGGTCTGCATGGAACCCCCCACTAGTTTTAAAGCGGATGCGATTCATAATGAAAAAGTCAAAGTCGTCGAATCAATCAGACCTTTTCCAAAGGATCAATTTGACGATTGGGTCATTCGCGGGCAATACGGCCCGGGCTTCATCAATGGAGAGCCCGTTAAAGGCTATCGTGAAGAGGAAAATGTGGATCCCAAATCTTCCGTAGAAACATACGTAGCCCTCAAGTTATTCATAGATAACTGGCGCTGGTCTGGCATTCCTTTCTTTTTGAGAGCTGGCAAAAGACTGCCCAAGCGTGCTTCAGAGATTGCTATCACCTTTAAAGCCGCCCCTGGTTTTCTTTTTCAGGATTCAGGAAGATCTGTGGAACAAAACGTATTAGTGATCCGCATACAACCCGATGAAGGGATTTCATTAAAAATTAACTGCAAAGTCCCTGGAATTAATGGCCCTATCCAACCCGTAAAAATGGATTTTCGCTACGGCTCTTATTTTGGAGCCACCCCACCAGAAGCTTATGAACGACTCATTCTTGATTGCATGTCTGGCGACAACACCCTATTTGCACGTGCGGACGAGGTTTTGGCCTCGTGGAAGCTTTTTACTCCCCTATTAAACCATTGGCAAGAGCATCCTGCCACTCACTTCCCTAACTATCCCGCAGGAACCTGGGGACCAGAAACTGCAAACCAATTATTAGAACGTGAGGGAAGAAAATGGAGATTAATTTAAATGAGCGTTTCGGATGAAAATATTGAAATAGATAATATCGAAGCCGAGCTAACCAGGCTCTTTAATGAAGGGCAAAAGAAAGGCGAAATTAGAGGTTGTCTATTTAATCTTATTATTTATTCTCAGGATCTGCACCGTTCCATTTTTTTAAATGAAATTGTTCAAACAGTGATAGAAACCTTCCCCTGTCGGATTATTTTTATTGAATGCGATCCTTCAAGTACGGAGAAGAGATATCTTAAAGTTTCTGCAGAGCAGCCTATTGTAAAAAAAGAAGCATCTGTCATCACTTGCGATAGAATTAACATTCACTGCTCTTCTCATTTTCTGAATCGAGTGCCTTACATCGTACTTCCCAATTTTGTTCCTGATTTACCTATTTACTTGTTATGGGGGCAAGATCCTAGCTTAGAAAATGAAATATTACCGTTCTTAGAAAATTATGCAACACGCCTTATTTTTGATTCTGACAGCTCCTGCGATATTAGAGCGTTTTGTCGAAAGATGCTTTCCGATCAAGTTTTCAAAAAAATTCCAGTGACGGACATGAATTGGGCGTCTTTAACGAGTTGGAGGGATATCCTCTATCAAATTTTTGATTCGGAAGAAAAAATTGACCTTCTGCAACATTGCACCCAGCTGACCATCCAATATAATAATAAAAAAAGCGATGTGTATCAACATACGGAAAGACGCTCCATTTATCTGCAGGGGTGGTTAGCCTCGCAGCTTAATTGGCAGTACACGCGATCAGAGTACACAGACGATCATCTAAAAATCACTTACGACAATGGTCAAGGCAATACAGAAGTACGCCTCATCGGAAAAAACATCCCAGAACTAACTCCTGGAGCCATAGTCAATGTAGAAGTTCAGACTTCAAATGATATAATTTATGATTTTTCAAGACTTAATGTACAGCCCTTCATTAAAGCACACATTACCATGAGAGACACCTGTGAACTCCCGATTACACTCCCTCTAAGACATTCAAAAAAAGGGTTGTTGTTTATGAATGAAATTTTCTTTGTTCCATGCAGCCCCCATTACTGGAACATGCTCAAAGCCATTGAACCCATTCAGGTACCATGCTAAATCATTGGAAAACAGAGATACAACCTTTTGATGAACGGCGGGATATTATCATCCCCGGCTCCTACGAAGAAACACTCGAGTTTTGCGTTGAACAACTGATCGACCTTGCTCAAGCTGCCATTCAAGATCATGGTTTTTTTTGCATCGCTGTTTCCGGGGGAAGTACTCCCAATGCCATTTATAAAAAATTATCCCTCCCCGAAAATAGGCAAAAAATCGACTGGTCAAAAGTTTTAGTATTTTGGAGTGATGAACGCAGCGTTCCACCCAACGATAAAGAAAGTAATTTTCGTATGGCGATGGAAGCGGGTTTAAATGCTCTACCCTTAAAACCTGAAAATATTTTTCGTATGGTAGCTGAAAGTGATATAGAACATCATGCACTTGAATATGAAAAAGCGTTAAAAAAACACCTGTACAATGAGTGCTTTGATGCAGTTCTTTTAGGCATGGGGGAGGATGGACACACCGCCTCACTCTTTCCACAAACCCATGGATTACAAGCTCCCAATCGCTTAGTCATTGGAAATTTCGTCCCCCAAAAAAGCACATGGAGAATGAGCCTCACTTATGCATGTATCAATGCTGCGCGCACAATTATTATCTATGTGCTGGGGAAAAGTAAAGCGCCCATGGTGCAACGCGCACTTTTAGGTCCGTATGAACCCGATCTACTCCCCATTCAAAAAGTGGGCACCCTTCAACATCGAGCACTATGGATTTTGGATCAAGAGGCAGCTGCCTTAATTGAAAAAAATTTGTAAGGTTGATTCAGGTTCTAGGGCTAAAAAGTAGAGTTAGAGTTTTTTTCTTTCAGTTAACCAAAAGATCCACTGAAGGATAAATTTTATAATAGCTCAAGAATTCGTCATTGTCGTATATTACTCGTCATATGTTAGTACTTGGAATTGAAACAACATGTGATGAAACGGCCTGTGCTGTCGTCAGGGATGGTAAAGAAATCCTCTCTAATGTCGTATTTTCACAAATTGATATCCATCAAGAGTTTGGCGGGGTTGTACCTGAAATAGCCTGCAGACGTCATATTGAAGCCCTTATCCCTGTAATTGATCAGGCTTTAAAGCAAGCCCAGTGTACCCTAGAGGAAATAGATCTTTTTGCAGTAGCCTACGGACCAGGACTAATTGGAGCTCTATTGATTGGCTTAAATGCTGCGAAGACTTTGGCAATTTGCACGCAAAAACCCTATATAGGTGTTAATCATGTCGAGGCGCATTTATATGCAGCCATGATGTCGCATTCCACATTTCCCTTCCCCTGTCTGGGTATCGTACTATCGGGCGGACATACCAATCTCATTTACATGCACGAAATCGGACGCTATGAACCTATCGGTCAAACTGTAGATGACGCCATAGGAGAGGCTTTTGATAAAGCTGCCAAAACGATGGGACTGCCTTATCCAGGTGGACCCCAGATAGAAAAATTGGCAGAAATAGGCAACCCCCAGCACTATCCCTTAAAAGCAGGCACGGTTAAAGGAAGACCCTTTGATTTTTCATTCAGTGGATTGAAAACCGGTGTTTTATACACTTTTAACTCAACGTCTGATAAATCTAACCTAGCCGCTTCCTTTCAGCAAGCCGCCTTTCATGACGTTTTAAAGAAAACACTCCTCGCAGCAGAAACATATAACTGCAAAACTCTTGTCTTTGGCGGAGGAGTCACGAACAACAAAGCTTTACGAAGATTATTTGCTGAAAAAGCTCCGCATTTACAGCAGCTATGGCCTACAGGGGGATTAAGCCTAGATAATGCCGCCATGATTGCAGGGCTCGGGTATCACAAATTTGTAATCAAAAAAGCTGGAGACTCCTTAGACCTTGAAGCTGCAGCCACAATCCCTTTCTGAACATTCTTCTCCGTGCGAGGCTTCTTTCGAAACAAAGGTAAGACATATTCATGCCTATGCCAGCAGGCTTAAAAATCACGGCCCCCGCTGGCTTCAGACGCTTAACAATTTGTTGCATGATAGGCGTGAAAGACTTTCTGTCAATTCTTCCAATTTATTCCTTGAGATAAATAGATATAACCGTTATGATACCATCCTTAAAAACAACATTGAATTTTTCGGAGTTTACCCATGGCCAGCAAAAAAAGAGAAAAAATTAAGCTTAAAAGTTCTGAGAGTCATTATCATTATCATACAATAAAAAATAAGACCAATACTCCTGGACGTATGACCTTGACGAAATATGATCCCGTTGTTCGCAAACACGTCGAATTTAAAGAGACAAAGTAAGTAAATCAAGGCTTGAATGTAATCTTCAAGCCTATTATCTCCTTGCATTCACCAAAGATCAATAGAGGGCAGGCATGTTTGAGTTATCGGTCGCATGCAAATATTTGAGACCTCGATGGCGTCAGTTGTCTGTCTCTATCATTAGTTTGATATCTATATTAGTCATTGCTCTTGTCGTATGGCTCATCGTCGTCTTTTTTTCTGTGACTACAGGACTGGAAAAACGCTGGGTCGAGAAGTTAATTGCTTTGACAGCCCCCTTACGTGTCACGCCAACTCCCGCCTACTATAACTCTTACTACCATCAGATCGATAGTATTAGTGAAAAATCTAATTACTCCCTGAAGACTCTAAGTGAAAAACTTACAGCTGATAGCAGTAATCCTTACGACCCTTCAACAGACGTAGAGGTCCCTGAAAATTGGTCACCACCCGATCTTGATCCCGAAGGGAAACTCAAGGATCCTGTAAAAAAAGCGTTTGAAATCATCAAAGGATTGCCTGGATATGACCTAAAGCCTAAGGCCTATGAGATTGCTGCTGGAACAGTCCGCCTAAGATTATTACGCCATACCAAAGATCCCTTACCTGGCCTCACGCAAGCCTCCCTATCACAAGCAGGTTATTTAGGCTCTTTAGACAACGAAAACCCTTCCCTGCTAAAAGCCTTATTGCCTGTCCATGAAAATGACATCAATAATCTGATGTATAGCCTTTCCATCGACTCAGACAACTTTCAAGAAGACAACCCCCAGTCTGCTGAAGTCGTAAACGCACAGGTCCTAAGACAACGTCTTAAAAATTTTTTCAATTACGTCAAGGTTGAACAGCTAAGAACCCCCGAAACAGGATGGACCATTCCCGGCACACTTCTAAATAGTCCCCTCCCTAAGCAACTACCCGGTGGAGCCCTAATCAAAGCTTCTTTATTCGTGGACTCCCTCGATAAGATTCGACATTTAAGAAAAATTCAATTCGATGTAAATTTTGATTGGGAAGGTGAACATGTTGCAGGTCGTGTCCCACTAGGTTATTTGCAGTTAGCCAATCCCCGATTGCAGACAAGTTTTGCGACAAAGCCCCAAGAGCAACCCTTCTGGTTTTACCAGGTCCAGACGGACCAAAAGCCCCCCAAAGTTTATCTCCCTACAGATGTCCAGTTAGGCGAAGGAATTTTACTTCCCAAACCTTTTCGTGAAGCTGGGATTTTATTAGGAGATAGAGGCTACATCTCTTTTCAAGTTCCCACAGCTAGTACAATCCAGGAGCAGCGAGTTAAGGTTTTTGTGGCAGGTTTCTATGATCAAGGGTTAATTCCCATTGGCGGTAAATTTATTCTAGTGAATGAAACGTTAACAAACTTAATCTCAGCAGCTCACCATGATGGACAAACACAGAGCAACGGAATTAATGTACGTTTTAATGATCTTGATCAAGCCGATGCAATTAAATTAAAGCTACAAAACGCGTTCGATGAAGCAGGGATTGCGCCCTACTGGAAAATTGAAACCTTTCGTGAATTTGATTTTACCCGGGACATTTTGCAACAACTTAGTAGCGACAAAAATCTCTTTAAGTTAATCGCTACAGTGATCATCATTGTGGCCTGCTCGAATATTATTTCTATGCTTATCATCTTAGTAAATGACAAAAAATTAGAAATTGGGATTTTACGTTCAATGGGGGCCTCGTCTGCTAGTATTGCTGGGATTTTCGGTTTCTGCGGCATGATTATGGGCGTTGCAGGGAGTTTCATAGGGATCACAGCAGCTATCATTACTTTGAACAACCTGGAAATTTTAGTTAATCTCCTGAGTGCTATCCAAGGTCATCAGGCGTTTAATCCTCTGTACTACGGCGAAAACTTACCCAACGAAGTCAGTTTTGAAGTTTTACTGTATGTGATGGCAGCTACTGCCTTAATCTCGTTATTATCGGGCCTGGTGCCGGCATTAAAGGCCAGCTTATTACGCCCTTCAACCATCCTGAGAGCGGAGTAGAAATGGATCCTATTTTGCAGGCTAAGCATATATCCAAAAGTTATTACTACCCTGCCAAGGTCACCATTCTGCATCAGCTGAATCTAGAGGTTATGCGTGGAGAAACTGTGGCCATTATCGGACGTTCCGGGCAAGGAAAGAGTACTCTTTTACAAATACTAGGCACATTAGAAAAACCCTGTGAAGGACAGCTGACGATTGCCGGACACCCTATCACAGCCTTTAATTGCGGAAAGATTCGCAATCGACACATCTCTTTTATTTTTCAATCCTTCCATCTCCTAGAGGACTATACTGCCCTAGAAAACGTTTTAATGCCTGCCAAAATCGCACGACGATCGACCTCAGTAGGAAGTGAAGCTTATGAAAATGGATTGGCCAGTTTAAAAAGACTCGGCCTTTATGAACGCGCACATTTCAATACTAAACTTTTATCTGGAGGCGAAAAGCAACGCGTTGCCATTGCCCGAGCTCTTTGCAACGATCCCGATATTATTTTTGCTGACGAGCCCTCTGGAAATTTAGACAAGCAAACAGCAGAGGAAATTCATCAAATTTTATTAAATTTTGCTCATGAAAAGAATAAAACTCTGATTGTGGTGACACATGACCTCGATCTAGCCCATCTATGCAGCAAAAAATATGTCTTAGATAATGGCTCTTTACATTTAAAACCCTGATTTCTCTATCTTACGTATTGATGCATGTTTTTTAGTTTATGCAGCTCACTGCAGCGCTTTGCTTAGGGCTGCTTCATTCAAAAAAAATAAATCCAACGGTCCCTCTCATCCTCCCAAAATTTGGGACTCTTAATCTCAAAACTCAGGTTGACAGTAATAACCTCGGATACTACATTACTGTTAAATCATAAATTTTATAGGCACCATGGACACCGTTAAGTCACTAAAAAAAAACTATTTATTTGCTAACAAGTACCAGCAATGGCTGTTTATTATCAGCAGTCTTGCGATTATAGCAGGTTTTATCTTGTCCATCGTGTCCTGGTCAGCTCTCTGCTCACAACAATGTGCCGCCACGCATTTTTATCGACTTTTTGGAGTAAAGTTTGAAAACGTAGGACTCGTATTTTTTCCTGCTCTCACGTTTGCTCACTTCTACTTTATCCATAAGAAAAGGTTTTCTTACTTGGCAGGTCTTATGTTGGCAGGAGCAGTGGGCGCAGAAATGATTTTTATTTACGCTCAAAAAGTTTTAATCGGCCACTGGTGTCCAGTTTGCTTAAGCATTGCAGCGTCGATTGCTGTCGCTTCTTTGGCCTACTTTTTAAGCTTTCTCAATGATTTAAAGTTACACGTTAACGATTCTAGAAGGAGTGAGACTATGATAATTTTACGCCAAGGACTTATCACCGCAAGCGCTATTGTAATAGGTTTTTTATTAGCTTTTTTTGGTCTTACAAAAGTAGATGTCTTACAAGCGGCAGAAAACTCCATCAAAGATAGTGTGGCCTTCGGCAATGCAAAGAGTGATATTGATGTCTACTTCTTTAGTGATTGGCAGTGCCCTGCCTGCAGACAAGTCGAGCCTAAACTTAAAGAGCTCATCCCACTCATTACTAAGCGGGCAAGACTGACTTTTGTAGATTTTACCATCCATCCTTCCAGTTTGAATTTTAGTCCTTATAATCTATCTTTTATGATTCATAATAAAGATCACTACTTAGAATTACGCGATGCTCTCACCACATTATCTATTGAAACTGAAACACCCACAGATGAGCAGGTAGAAAAACTTGCAGATAAAAAGGGCATTCAATACAAACAATTAAATTATTCTGATGTGGCTTTGGGATTGAAGTACTTCAAGACACTTGGAACAGAATTTGATATCAATAGTACCCCTACACTAGTCCTGGTCAATGAGGCCACAAAAAAAGGAAAAAAACTTTACGGTTTTGCTGAAATTAACGAGGAAAACATCAATAAAGCTATTGATAAGTTGAGTGAAAAATAATCATCCCCTCTTTTCCATAGATACACAAACGGTGAGTAAGCCTTACATGAGATGCTTGCGCTTATGTGTATCTATCGCCGACCAAAGGTCATCTCAAGATTTATTTTGCCACAAGTTTTAAAAACCCAAGTTTTGGGTTTTTCTAGCTTTTTATAGAAAACATCTCTGCCTTCTGGTACAATATCTTGTTAGAATGAATTTTTTATTAAAGTTATACTGAGAGTCTCTTACAATTAATTTTGGGCTTTGCATAAGAGTCGTTGAATCTGCCTAAAAGCTACATTGAAGATCTATCCTCTGTCACTCATTCTAAATTAATATAGACTTCTTAATTAATTATATATTTATGATATCAGCCACCAATCTTTCTATGCGTTATGGAGGAAAAATCCTCTTTAAAAACGCCAGCTTTCAGTTAAATCCCGGTAAACATTATGGTCTAATAGGAGCCAATGGCTGTGGAAAGTCTACCCTATTAAAAATTTTAACCTATGAGACCACACCGGAGGGTGGAGACTTTACTATTCCCAGCCAGATAAGTGTAGGCACGCTAAAACAAAACCATTTCCTCTATGAAAAAGTGACCATCCTCAATACTGTATTGATGGGAAATATAAAATTGTGGCAAGCCATGGAGCAAAAAAATCTCTTGTTTGAAAAACCGGATTTTACCGAGGAAGATTGTCATGTCTTAGCCGATCTGGAAAAGGTGATAGAATCAGAAGATGGATACACCGCTGAAAGTATAGCTGGAAAAATTCTTGAAGGATTAGGACTACCTGATAAAGTGCATCAACAAACGCTTTCAAGTCTTTCCGGCGGCTATAAATTGCGTGTTTTGCTCGCACAGGTTTTATTTAGCAAGCCTGATATTCTCCTACTAGACGAACCGACTAACCATCTAGATTTATATTCTATCAAATGGCTAGAAGAATATTTAAAGAATTTTCCAGGCACACTCTTAGTCAGTTCGCATGATCGGGATTTTATGAATCGCATTTGCGATTACATGCTCGATCTTGACTACCAAAAAATTACCACCTATAGAGGAAATTACGAAGATTTTCTACTAGCCAAAGAAGCTGCAAATGAGCAAAAAGAAGCCGCTTATGCAAAGCATGAAAAAAGACGGGAAGACTTACAGGATTTTGTCGATCGTTTTAAGGCCAAAGCTAGTAAGGCTCGTCAAGCTCAATCTAAAATGAAAATGGTGGAAAAGTTAGAAGATGAAATGGCCGAGTTTGATTTCTCACCAAGCTCGCGTCTTTACCCCCATTTGAAATTCGAGCCCTATCGACCCTCTGGCGCAATCGCACTCAAAGTCCATAATATCCACAAGTCCTATGGTGCCAAACAGGTTTTACATGGAATCTCCTTTGAAGTAGAACGTGGAGATCGCATCGCTCTCGTGGGGGCGAATGGAATTGGTAAATCCACTCTTCTGGAAATTTTAACAGGGCATTTAAAACATGATGAAGGAAATTGGGACTGGGGACATGCAGCCCAAGTCGCCTACTTTCCCCAGGATCACCTGCGCGAAGTTCATGGGGAAATTTCTTTGCTCCACTGGTTAAGTGATCAGGAAGCAAATGTCCCCGAACAAAAAGTCCGTGAAATTTTAGGTCGTGTCTTATTTAGTGGGGATGATGTAAAAAAATCTGTACACATCTTGAGCGGCGGTGAAACGGCAAGACTCATCCTTGCAAAAATGATGCTCGTTAAACATAACATATTAATTTTCGATGAGCCCACCAACCACTTGGACATGGAGGCCATTGAAAAACTTCTGGAAGCCTTGAAACAGTATACAGGTACGATTCTATTTGTCAGTCACAATCGTCATTTCGTTTCTCGTCTGGCTACGCGTATCATTGAAATTAGTGAAAAGGGTGTACAAGATTTTCGCTGCACGTACGACGAGTACATAGAAAAAAGAGAGCTCGACCTCCTTTCAAAAAATTTGCGTCCGACTAAGGAAAAAAGCGCGGATCAATCGGACAGAAAATCCAAACATGATGAACAAAAAAATCAACGCAATCAAAAATCCCAGTGGGAGAAAGCTGCGTCTCAAGCAGAGAAGAAATGCCATCAACTTGAAGAAAAAATCAAAGTTCTAGATTTAAAAATGAGTGAGGAAGAATTTTATCTTAAAACCCCAAATGCAGACATTCAGAAGTTGCTGGGTCAAAAAGAAGACCTAGAAAAACAACTCATGGAAGCGATGCAAAGCTGGGAAGAAGCGACCCAAAAATGCGCAGAAAATTGATTGCGCAAATATAAGTCCTGTGTTAAATCCTGCTTATACTGAACGGACCTTAAAAATCGAACGTTCAGATTAATAACCAGAGATTTATACAAAGTAGACGGATGAAATACCCTTCCATTCTAGATACCATTGGTCATACTCCGCTCATTCAATTGCAGCATATCGTCCCCAACCCTCTTGCCACAGTCCTTTTGAAAGTGGAGTTTATGAATCCAGGCGCAAGCATTAAGGACCGCATTGTCTTACACATCATTAATGATGCTGAAAAAAAAGGACTCCTGAGACCAGGAGGGACCATCATCGAAAATACTTCAGGCAATACGGGAGCTGCTGTGGCGATGATCGCTGCCATCCGAGGCTATAAGGCCATTCTTACGATGCCGGATAAGGTTAGCAAAGAAAAGCAAAATGCTTTAAAAGCATTCGGAGCCGAAGTCATTATTACCCCCACCTCGGCACCCCCCGACTCACCAGAGCACTATGTCAATACAGCCATCCGCTTAGCAGAGAGCACTCCTAATAGTTTTCGCATCAACCAATACGATAACATAAAAAATCCTGAAGCACATTACCTAACAACAGCCCCCGAGATTTGGGAGCAGACTCAAGGAAAAGTCGACTATTTTATCTCTAGTGGAAGTACCGGAGGGACAATCAGTGGTGTGGGTCGTTTTTTAAAAGAACGCAATCCCCAGGTAAAAAATATTCTGCCTGACCCGATAGGCTCGATCTACTATCATTACTTTAAGACTGGAAAAATCCCCGAAGGGGCTAACTGTAACTATTTATTAGAAGGCATCGGAGAAGACCATATTGCCCATGCCATGGATTTTTCTGTCATCGATGAAGTGATGCCTGTCAAAGATAAAGACGCTTTTGAGGTCACAAGACTTTTAGCCAGAAAGGAAGGGATTTTATCCGGCGGATCTGGAGGTGCAAACGTATGGGCGGCGCTTGAAGTGGCAAAAAAGCTCCAGTCACCTGCCACTATTGTCACAATTATTCCTGACAGCGGCATCAAATATTTAAGCAAAATCTTTGACAATGATTGGTTAAAAACCCACGACTTAATCTAGGAGCTTATATGAAATTTGCCACGAAAGCCATTCATGTAGGTTATACACCAGATCCTACAACAGGCTCTATCATGCCACCGATTTATATGACTTCTACATTTGTCCAGGAGGCTCCTGGTGTCAATAAAGGGTATGACTACACACGAGCTAACAATCCCAATTTTGAGGTGCTAGAAAAACAACTAGCCGCCCTTGAAGAAGCCCAGTACGCAACAGTATTTTCGTCCGGATTGGGTGCCTTGACTGGATTAATTAGTACTTTAAAGCAAGGAGACCGCGTCTTAGCCTTTGATGGTGTATACGGCGGAACCTATCGACTTTTTAATCAAGTATTTAACCAATACGGTATTGAGTTTATTACAATTAATCCTCTCCAGATCAATCATCTGGAAGAGGAGTTAATACGTTATAAACCTCAATGGCTTTTTTTTGAAACTCCCACTAATCCCTTACTCGATGTTTATGACATAAGGGCGTTTTCTCAAGCAGCCAAAAAACACCAGGTTTTTGTAGTTGTCGATAATACTTTTGCAAGCCCCTATTGTCAAAATCCTCTTCTATTAGGTGCAGACGTGATTTGGCATAGTTCAACAAAATATTTGGGCGGTCATTCTGATGTAATTGGAGGGGTAGTCATCACAAATGATATCCATTTCAAGAATAAAATGGATTTTGCACGCAAAGCGATCGGGTTAAACCCCAGCCCCTTTGATACGTGGTTAGTGACAAGAGGTGTTAAAACGCTAGCGGTACGCATGGAAAGACATATGTTGAATGCCATGAAGCTTGCGGAACATCTTGAAAAGCACCCTATTGTAAAAAAAGTCATTTATCCTGGCCTTAAAAATCATCCCCAACATGAAATTGCCAATAAACAGATGCGCGGATACAGTGGAATGATTGCGGTAGAGTTTAATTTATCACTCGAAGAAACCCAACAATTAATTTCCTCTCTAAAAATATTCTCTCTTGCGGAAAGTTTAGGTGGTGTAGAATCTCTCATCAGCCATCCAGCCTCCATGACGCATGCCTCCATCCCCCCTGACGAAAGAAAACGCATGGGGATTTCAGATGGCCTTGTACGTTTATCTGTAGGAATCGAAGATTGTGATGATCTAATTGCCGACTTCCAGAAAGCTTTTGAAAAGCTCTCAAAATAATTTTTGATTTCATCTAAAAAACTAGGAAAAAACTTCTATGTCATCTATCTACAAATCCTCAAGTTATTCATCAGAAATAAATCCTACAGGGTTTGACAAAAGTTCTAATCTTAAAGAGCAAGAGAAAGTAGAGGATTTGCCCCTCACCCCTTCTCCTTTACTTAACACTATTCACAACGTAATGAAAAAAACGATCGGCGATTGGCTAAAAGATAACAACTCTGCATTGCAAAAAATAAGGGATGAACAAGTCATTGACGTGTGCTATGGATACATTCAAAATCAAACCTATGAAATCGCTAAAGCTGCGAATCTTTCTAAAAAAAACGTCAAAAGCAAAGATCAATTACACAAAAAGGTAAAATTTTCCAAAAATCAAATCATACCTAGCCTCCCTTTATTCACCCAAGATCAGATTTGTTTTATTGTTCAAACGACCAAAAGCAGCCTTAGTATTCATTTTGAAGAGCATTTTAATGATTCGGATCAAAAAAAATTTTTAGAAGATGAGGTGAATCTCTTCAATCGTAAAAGCACAAAAGCCAAGCAAACTTTTCATAATTTAGTTGAATTTGGGGTCATCAATTGAGCCCTTAGAACAAAAGTCAGCCTCTCTTCGTTTCCTGTGGTATTTATCTAAAAATTTCCCAAGATTCTTTACATTAAGAAATTACTTAATTCTTTTTTTATACATTAACGATTGCTTATACAAAATTTTATATATTAAATAATTAACTTTACACTAATCTGAATTTATAATATAAATTATAAAAACAAATACTCCAATATCAACTCCAGAGGATTTATGACTAGTTCAATCACAAATAATAACAACCTTCGCACACAAGTAGATGATCATATAAGTAGAGATTATAAGAAAATTACAGAGAACTTAAGCCATTGTATTTTAAGCGGGCTTGAACAATTCGCAAAAAAGAATACTGAAAATGTTCCTATTGGGATCGCACGTATGAATGGTAATCGCCTGCAATTTATCACACTTGAATACACTAAAAATGAAATTGAAGTTTTACATTTGAGTCTATGTTGTGCTAAAAATAAAAAATTCACGAAAAAATCAAGGGATGAAAAAAATTTAGAAAAAATCCAACAGCAGTTGGACAAAACCCACTTTAAAATCAATGCATCTTCCGATAAAAAAACGAAATTAGCCACCTTAAATGAAAAAGCTAACAAATTACAGTCCAAGTTAAATCACTTAAAAAATAAGATATCTGCACAAGGTGAAAAACCCCTAATCGAAAAAAAAGAGGAGGAAGTTGTCGCCGAAATCCTTACACGAAAAAATGAAATTATTGAAGATAAATTAAGCTCTTATCATTCCTGTCTCATTATTCACAAGATCATAGGTTATAAAGTAAGGATCGAATACAAAAACATGGATCTTCCTGCAGACATGAAAATCGAACTTGATAAGCTAATAGAACTTAACAACTTGAATAATGCCATCAGTTTTCAATTTTAAAAACGAGCTTGGTCCTGTAAAACACCCATGTACATGACTGAATTGATTTTATGAAAGGTATGTGCCCTCCAAGGATGTCCTGGCCCCCTCCCCCAATTCTCCTGATAAAATGAGAATATAGAAAGCTTGGTGTGAAGTGGCTCTTAAGTGAATCTACTTTTTACCCCTCTACAGACCAAGCATGAGGGTTTTTTAACTGAGGAATCATTGTTGACATTTCAGGTCCAATGATTTCTTCTAGTTTCTGGCCGAGATGAGCCGCTAATTCAGGATGATGTCTTTCCAGCCAGCGATGAAACTTAAAAGTCTTGCTAAATAGTTCTTGCTTGTACACTTGCGGATTTGACATTTCTGGTTTAAGAACGAATTGCCCCACATCAATATGGTAGGGTCTAGTGCCAATAGCTCCCGTATTTTGCATTAAAGCATGGTCATTGTCTGCTAACCCTCGTTCATATTCAGATAGGATCATCCCTAATAAGTTATCTATAAGCTCTTTTCCTTCAGCGACTTGACCTTGACGCATAAATGCATCAATGGTGGAGCAGAGCATTTGTGCACGTCTTTGCAACAAAAACTCCATATTATCTAAGTCTAACTGATGCTCAAAACCCATTTTGTCATAAATAGTGAGTGTCTGATTGAAATCATTCGTTTTATTTAGATGAAGATAGACTAAACCGGTCTCGTTTTTTAGATGATCATAGGCGACCTTCCAACCAGAAAAAAGCATATCAAGCTTTTTGTTTTTTTTCTCAATTTTAAACAAGCGGTACCGGTTCACCACAGGGATAAATTCAAAATAATCCAACCACACTTGGGGACGAAAACGTTGATACTTCACAAATTTGAGCACATAAGCGCCGTCATCACTAGCAAAGACATAGGACTGACACCCTTTACCTAGATACCTAAACTTTTGTGAAAAGATTTTTTTCAATTGATTCTTTTCGTCATTTGAAATGGGGTCTATCTCCCACTCCTTGCGATGTGTGAAATCTGACGTGATATTACCAATGGTAAAACCTGCCGTCACTCTATAGTATAGACGTCCAGCTCCGTAGGTTAATAAAATAGTTAAGCTGATGTACATTAAGACTTTAAGATACTTCTTCATCATCAAAAGTGTATTATAATTTTTTAAAAGTTGTAACTATACTCGCAAAATTAGAATGAGAACCATTTTTTTTCCTGCGCCTAAAACAAGGAAAATTCAAATCCGCAGGTTTAAGAGACAATGATTATATTTTGAAGATCATTCATAAGCAAGATGTTTGTTGCTAAAAAATATTTTGGGACTATGATGAAAATTTAATAACACAGAAGTTTAGGTTCTCCTTATGCAGTCATCCCCTTCCTTCATTGGTCGTCTGTTGAGTCGATTCTCTTTGATACAAAAATTTCTCTTGATTAGTTTAATTTTTGCTCTCGCTCTTATATTTGCCATTTTTAAAATGTTAAGTCTTCAAAATCAAGAAATTGAAATTGCTTCCAGAGAAATTCTGGGAAATAAGTATGAGCGCTTAATTCGATCTGTTTACGAGAATATTGCTCTTCACCGCAATGAAACAAATAACTACATGATAGGGAAGAGAGATAAAGCAACTCTTTCACGCTTAGAAGAAGAAATTAACACTCTTTTTCAAAATTTAATTAACTATGATTCTCAAGTGGAAGACCAGCTACGCACTAGATCCGCGGACTTTGAACAGCATGATTCAAGAAATCTAAAACCTGATGTCTTATTGCAAAAATGGAACCATCTCCTGCAGTCCATCCCCAACGTAACAAAACACGAGAGCAATACGCTTCATCTGGAACTTCTAGAAGATCTTCAATCTCTTATTCTTTATATCACAGAGACTTCAGAACTACTCCAAGACCCCCAAATAAATAATTATTATTTAATCCATACGCTTTATTGGTTACTTAGCGAAAATCTAAAAAGCATTCCTACCATCAATATTGAATATGAACACTACCAAGAAGATAAAGTCATCAATCCTCCATATGCAGAGCTCGAAAAAAACAAAATTCATGATTGGTTAGTGATCCTTGAAATGCACTTAAGTGAAATTAAAGAAAACATTGATAAAATTATATTTTATCAAAAAAAATTCGAAAATAATTATGACATCGAAAAAAAACTCCAAGGCCCTCTTCAGGAATTATCCATCGCCTATGAAAAATATATTCAGACTGTGGAAAAACACCTCCATGATAATGAACTAGGGATTCCCCCCAATATTCCCTTCAATGATGTTAAAAATGCCTATGTCCAGAATTTTGCACTTTCTAACGCGATCAGCGACATCTTACAGAAGGCCTTAGAAAATCGTTTAAGCGAGTTAAAAAATGATCGCTGGATGTCTGTAGGGCTTACAACCTTAATCGCCTTGGCTGCCTTTGCTCTTGGGGTGGCTGTCATGAAATCCATTACTCAGCCTTTACAACAAATGATGAAAGCTGCCATTGCACTGGGAGACGGGGACTTATCCGTGCGTGTGCCTGTTGTCTATGATGATGAAGTAGGAAAAGTCAGCCAAGCATTCAATAAAACCGCTGACTCGCTACAAGACTTACTCAAGCAACTGCAATGGGCAGGAATTCAATTGACCACATCAACCACGGAGATTGCAGCGACAGCTAAGCAACAAGAAGTCACCGTCGTTGAGCAGGAGTCCACGACAAAACAAATAGCGGTCACAGCCAGAGAAATTTCTGCGACAACTAAAAATTTTGCTAAAACGATGAAAGAAATTAGTGAAACAGCGGAAAACACTTCGTCTTTGGCCACTTCTGGTAAGGAAGGCCTACTCCAAATGGAAGCGACCATGCGACAAATGGTGGAAGCTGCCGCCAATATAGCGGCTAAACTTTCTGTATTAAACGAAAAAGCAAGCACCATCACGAATGTCGTGACTACAATTGCCAAAGTGGCCGACCAAACGAATCTACTTTCTTTGAACGCCGCTATTGAAGCAGAAAAAGCCGGTGAGCAAGGCAGAAGCTTTGCTGTGATTGCACGGGAAATTCGCCGCTTAGCAGACCAAACGGCTAATGCGACACTAGATATAGAAAAAATGGTGAACGAAATGGTATCCGCAGTGTCAGCGGGAGTAATGGGCGTAGACAAGTTTTCCGATGAAATCAATACAGGGGTCAGCCAGGTCACAACAGCTGGCGAGCAGCTTTCAAAAATTATTGAGCAAGTTCAGCAATTAACAGGTAGCTTTGAAAGTGTCAATGAGGGAATGCAGGCGCAATTTACAGGGGCAGAGCAAATCAATGAATCTATATTACAGCTTAGCGAAACAGCTCAACAGACCTCGGAATCTATACGCCAATTTCATAAGTCGATCGAACAATTGAATCACGCCGCCCAAGAGCTCCAGTCTATGGTCTCACGCGTAAAAAAATAAATGCCTTCGTGAAAGTCCCTTTGAGTTCACAAGCATTGGCAAAACGTCAAAGAAACGCACGTTTGGCACCTCTGAACTCCTGCCACTCCAAGGATTGCTGACCCCAGTCGATTTTGAACATTCTTTACAAGATCCCCGTAATCTTATATCCTATTTATCATCTAAGTTTTGGGTTGTAGATACTTCTCATCCAAGCCTTCGTGAGGGTGTAAATTCTAGCAGGGTCCATATGAAATATATGTGGGCCCTGCTAGAATTTGGGCTCCCCGAAGCTTGGAAGTGACCCAACGTTTGGTTACTTACAACAATGAGGTGATTATGTTAAAAATCGATCTTCGCGGAAAAAAAGCGTTTATTGCAGGTGTAGGAGATGATCAGGGTTACGGATGGGCGATCGCAAAGGCTTTAGCGGAAGCCGGAGCAGAAATCCTGATCGGCACATGGACTCCCATGATGAAAATTTTCGGAACGAGTCTAGCAAATGGTAAGTTTGATGAATCGCGTATGCTCTCAGATGGCTCCCTCATGCAAATTGCTAAAATCTATTCCTTAGATGCCGCTTTTGATTCCATGGATGATGTTCCTCAAGAAATTAAAGAAAATAAACGTTATAAAGAGGCATCTGAATACACCATCACAGATGTCGCTAAAGCTATCGAAAGAGATTATGGAAAAATCGATTTATTTGTGCATTCATTAGCCAATGGCCCAGAAGTACAAAAAGATCTCTTAGACACCTCACGTAAAGGGTATTTGGCAGCCTTAAGCGCCTCTTCCTATTCGTTTATTAGTCTATTGGCACATCTAGGCCCTATCATGAATCCCGGAGGAGCTACCCTCTCACTGACTTATATCGCTTCTGAAAAAGCAATCCCTGGGTATGGCGGAGGAATGAGTTCAGCTAAGGCAGCCTTAGAAAGCGATACACGTTCATTAGCTTGGGAAGCAGGTCGAAAGTGGAATATTCGAGTCAATACAATCTCTGCAGGTCCTTTACGTAGCCGTGCAGCAAAAGCAATAGGATTTGTGGATCGCATGATCGCTTACAGCGAGTCTAATGCACCCATCACCAAAGACTTGCAGGCGACAGAAGTAGGGAATGTAGGGGCTTTTTTACTCTCTCCCTTGGCTTCTGGTATCACAGGCTCGATCGTCTACGTCGATAACGGCTTGCATGCAATGGGTGTAGCAGTCGATAGCCCTACTCTCGCCCAATCCTAATTTTCTTGAGGCTCTGATTGCAGCAGTCAGAGCCTTGACCCCTCTTTGTTTTAGATAGTTTTAAATCGCCAGTAACGTTGAGGAAAAAGTAAAAGATCTCGATAAGAAACGCCTGGCTTTTGATGCGTCCTCTTATACCAATCTAAAGCATATGCAGCTTCGCCTTTGTGAACCGCTTCTATTAAGCTCTTTTCTAAAGCGTCTGGCGAGGAAATAGTAATTTGGGAGTATAACGGATCTTTCCAAAGAGAAATACGATGAGATCCTATTCTTAAAAATTTTTGAATGGGAATGGTTAACTCACAATCGAGCGACAGTCCCGCAAAAGCGGCGATTTGCGTGGCAAACGTACAGCACTGATTTCCTGTAATGGCGTAAGAAGAGTAATCGTACAGTTCAATAAATTTGAGAATTTTTTTAAACTGCTGCCCAGTTATAGAAACTTTTGCAGCAAACGTGGGATAATGCCTGCCAGAGCCCCACTGAAAAAATCCATCTTTTTGGGTATTCCAGAGATAAGAGATAGGATTGGCCGTCCCTTTTTCGTACCCCATAAAGACTCCTTCGATGTACCGCGGCTGTAAAACACCCAGTTCTCCAGAGTGCCCGCCTTCTAGAACCACGCGTCTCCCCTGCATCCATCCCTCTAGATAGATCCACGCATGTCCGACATCACCATTTTTACTTCCATCACTCGGATGCTTCGCCAAAGATTTAAATAATGATCGTGAGCATGAATAGTCTAAATGTCGAGCCTCCACGAGTATCACTAAAAAATAATCATCCTCTTGAAATTGTGCATCCTGGGGAGATGCTAACTCTAAATGACGATAAAATGAGTGGTAGACTGAGTGAGTGGGCCTGTAACTACACCCTACTAAAAGCGTCAAAAAAAACACTGAGGCAAGCAGGAAACTTTTCAATCGTTTTTGCATGGCTTTAGTTTTAAGCGGACCTTTAACTGTGCATCTTCAGAACGCCTTAAGGTTCTAAAAAATAGATGCCAATCATAGGACTTATAGCGATTGCCACCCTTTAATAAAATCTGACTAGGACGATTTCCCCTCATCACATGGCCTAAAAACTGCCCTTGGCCTTTTTGGAGGGTAACCTCTAGTAAGAGTTGCATCTGTGGTGTTTCTAATATAAATTCTTCAGACAAATCAAAGGTCGAAGCTGTTTCACCCTGAATGGTCATTTTAATCTCAGACTCAACATCGAAAAAGAAGGAAAGTTCCCGACATTTTTCTCGGTCCTCCACTTTAAACTCTGGAGCGAGGTTGACTATGAAATCTATAAAATTTTCTCCTGACTTAAAGTCTATCGATTGATAGTTTCCTCCCTGACAGACAAAAGAGTGAACTTGCTCATGATCTCCCCAGACCAGAGAAAGAGGATGAAAGGCATGGTCCTGTGCAACGTGTTGTAAGGCTGTTTTATCTATCCAGCTGAAAGCATAGGTATCAGCTTGAAAAATAGACCACGGACTTCCGTCTACCTCTCCATCTAATCGATAAGGTAAAGCGAGGGACTGTAATGTTTCACCCGTAGGACGAATCAAGACAGCCTGCAGATGAAAGGGAGCATCATTTAAAACCCGCGGACTTAACTGTTGAGAAAAATATCCTAGGTACAAATCATAAAGTGTCACCTGTGGTTGTTCCCCTTGCTGAAATTGTCTCATACCGGGGCCCACATAGGTAGCTGTCGATTGGTGCCAAGAGGCTCTTATATGGTTCCAAAATAGTTTCCAGGGGCTGGATTGAATCTGCTCGTAAGCAAGCTGAAGAGCAAGACAGATCTCTGCAATAGAAGTAGGGATCAGCCAAGCGCGCTGCAATCCCAGACTTAAAAGTTGATTTAATTGAGCTTCCCCCTGCTCTTCCATGTGAGTCTCACCGAAATAACGTCCAAATACTTTAGCTAAAGCACCTATTTGGATCGATAATGCATATGAAGGCGGCTTTTCTTCCGAAGCATTCAGAATTAATCTCATCAAAGCCTTTGAAGCATCCACGAGACGTTGTTTAAGCTCGCTACCTACCACCTGAGAAAATTCAACAAGAATCAAGTAAAAAGCAGGCAACAACTGGACCCCTGCAAAACGATCTCTGCAACGTGGGTATTCATGGAGATAGATCGGAAAGTTTCCGTCGTCTTTACTTTGAAAGTGCAGCAGACGATCCAGAAGATCTCTGGCTTCATTCATGTGTTCACTTGTCTTAGCTCTTAGCAGCGCTAAGATAAACCACGTATTTTCCGCAAAAGGGATGGTGTGTTGAAATTCCTCTTGCTCGTCGTGGTAGAGATGAATGAAACCTGTTTGTTTACTTTGTCTCTTTCTTCCAGCCACCAAGGCCATCTCATTCAGCTGTCTTTCTAAATTTTTTGTAGGTAAATCATGTTCCATCATCATTAAAGCCTTGTGCCTCCGGCTATTTCAATATTTTGTCCTGTTACATAACATGCCTGGTCCGAGAGAAGGTAAAGGATTAAATCTACAACTTCTTTGTATGCCCCTAGGCGTTGCATAGGAATCTTAGTTAAATCTTTGGGTTGATCGACGGACTCTTCTAAATACCCTGGAGAGACCATATTGACGCGTACTTGCTCTTTAGCCAACTCTAAAGCTAGGGATTTAGTCAACTTCAGTAAAGCAGTTTTTGTGAGAGTATATGAAGTCGCGTGAGTATCTGCTCTGGAAGCTTCCGCCCCTGCCACACCGAGATTGATGATGCTTCCTTGATTTTGCTTGAGGCTAGGTAAAAGATAACGTATCAGCAAATACGGTGTGTGCAGATTGGTTTGGAATAATTCATACCACTGTTCTAAAGAGATATTTAAACAAGAACCAAGCGCATAATTTCCGACATTGTTAATTAAATGCACAGTGTTGGGAAATTTATCTAGGTAGTTTTGAATAAACTGAAGGGTGGATTCCAGGGTTGAAAAATTTCCCTGCATACATTCTACCCTAAGCCCTTGACGCAAGCTCTCTTCTTTAATCGCAAAAGCTTCTTTTTCACTGTGGTTATATTGAATCACCACCGCATAATTCTGAAACGCTAGCTCTCGACTAATCGCAGCTCCTAAGTTTTTGGCACCGCCTGTCACTAAAATCCAAGGCGTCTCAGTCTTTTTTATCACCATATTCTAATTCCACATAAGCGTACGAAGCTGTAGGAATCGCACCAGGTTTTTTAATGTTCACCTTCACCCAATCCAGTTCATATTTTTTTCTTAACGCATGAATGGTCTCATAAGCTAACGTTTCCAACATGTGAAATTCACCCCTTATAGCAATATCAGAGCAAAAATCGGCTAATGTGGCATAACAAACGGAACGGTCTAAGACGTCTTCTTGCGCAATTGTAGCAAAATCCACCTGCGTTTCCAAACTCATGAAAATCTCCTGCTGCTTCACCCTCTCTTCGGGATTTACACCTATGATGCAGTGAATGCGGTGATCTTTGAAACCTATACTTCCTTTCATGAAATTCTCTTTAGTAAGGATGTGCCAAATACCATTGGATTAATGGGTATAATTCTTTATTTAAGCTCAGTGTTAAGGCTTTTTCTGGCTTTATCCAAAGATACTCCTCCCCTTCTTCGTTCAGGAGCACCTGATCTTTAGAACAGTCAGGAGAAAGTCTTCCAACAAAATCATTCATGACAAAGTGATTAGGCTTTTTAAACTCCTGAGAATAAATGGAATCTTGGACAAAGGCAAAACGTAGATCTACAATTCTAAGACCTGTTTCTTCCCCTATTTCACGCTTAGCCGCTTCTTCCCTAGTCTCGCCCATTTCGACTTTTCCACCAGGGATTGTATAATCAACATTCCATTTTGGAGATTTTACTAATAAAATCTCGCCATCACTTGCCACAACAAGGACCCCTACAGTCACTAGGGGATACATATTTTTTTTATCTAAACTCAAGAGATACCCCTATGATCATAATACCTAGCAAAACTAGTCTCGATGCTATTTTTCCGGAACTTCAAAAGCCTCTATTGCTTGAGATAACCCCTCAATAATCCCTCCTCTAGTAGCAGATGGAGCGATAATATCTGCTTTTGCCCTTAACTCTTCCGGAGCATTTTCCATTGCGATCTTTATATGAGCCACTTCAAACATACTGAGATCATTTAAATCATCTCCGGCAGCCACAACTTTGTCTTTATAATCTAACCATTCCATTAAATCTTTTAAAATAGATCCCTTACTAACCTGGGGATGCGTAGCTTGAACGACATAATAATCCTTAGAAAATGGATCCTTGATCACGGGAACATGCAATCCTAACATTTTTTCTATGTTTTCTGCAATCTGGATAGAAGAAGCGTAATTCCCAAAACATTTAAGAGAAGGAAACTCTTGAATAGGTAGATCATCAAAGGATGATAAATCCACCCACTGTTCACCAAAAGCCTTTTGTCGCTCTTTCAAATAATTTAAAAGGTTTCGAGAAAAGTGATTTTCTCGATAAAAGCACAAATTGTTAAATTCTAAGCCTGAATAGATCACAAAATCCGAGGGTTCATCTAGACAGATTTTTTCCATCGCTGGAATCACAGACAAATCTAAATACTTTTTGATTAAGATCTTACAGTCGGGCATCGATAAAAGAATAGCTCCGTTCTGTACAGCGTAGTAAAAATCAAAAGGCAATGCCTGCAATACAGTGTATCCAAAATCGAAAGTACGACCGGTAATAAAAACAAAAAGCCATCCTTTTGCGGATAATTCTTTAAAGTAGTGAACTACCCGTTCAGGAATCTCGCGCATTTCTGCTGTAATTGTCCCATCAATATCTAGAGCAATCAAGCCTTTAATCTTTTTCATCATAGACTCCATCCGTGCTTTGATTCATCTGGTCCCCTCTGACAAAGTTTGATAAGATCCTACCACAAAGGTTCACATAAAAATACTCTTTAGAGAAACTCTAATTACATAAAAACCCTAAGGTTTTATAATAATTCATACTCCCTAAGATTAGTAATAGTGAAAATTAGGATTAACTAATCACTTGAGTTAGGGCAACTTCCCAGTCTGCATCAGAAAAATGTTTTTCGTAAAATTCTTTTGATTGTCTTACTTGTTCTTTATCTATTGAAGTTGAAAGTTCTTTTAAAAGAAATGTTTTCCCACTTGTGGCGTCAACTAAGGCTCCAAAATGATAATAATTATGCAATAAATTCTTTTGCACCCTTCCAAGAGTCGCCAAAGCTTTTTTTAAATACATGTTTTTTGTGCTTACTTTTTCAAATCCAGCTTCCATGATTTTTGCTACGATCTTTTCTCCCCATTTAAAAGATTCGGTGTTTTCTTTCCAACCACCTATAATCACAACCTTTACATCTCTAGGGCTCACAGAATTCTCTTTGAATTTATCAAAGATAAGGCTCAAAGATTCAACTTTTGTGGTGGTGTCAAGATGAGCCATTGAAGCAAATGGGCCACTTGTAAAAGTCACGACATAGCAGGGACCAAAACTCCCTGTTTTTATCTGAGGCTTATCAGAATTTGATGATGTAAACGCCCAATTTTTTTGAAAAATATTAATAGTCATAAAAACTACTTTATGTTTTTGATAAAAATTAATTTATGATTACAAAATAAAAAAAATTAAAACAAATAATAATTCCGTTAACTTTTTATTTAAATAGGTTTGACTATAAGGCCGCTCTGTTTACTTGCAAAATTTTTGTTATTTTGGACATAGCATGATACCTCATCACTTAATTTTTTGTCTTTTCTAAATATTTAAGCCGGAATTTCATCCAATAAGACTTATTCCAAAACGTAAATGCCACTTATATGGATAGCATTCATCTAGTTTAGCATTGAATAGCACAAGAGATTGCATGGAAAACTTTTAGCAGAATTGTTAGTAAGAGGAACAAAGGTTTAATCCGCATTATTTGGATAATATGCAACAAATGGAACTAATAAATTCACAAATATCCTACTTTTTTATTGATTTATCCAATCAATCGAAGTTTTTACCCATCTAAATCAATAGCATTAATTAATATTTAACAATTCTTAATAATCATAATGTATAATATGTATTTAATTTTTAACAAATTGAGGTCATTATGGTTAGTCAAGTCACAAGCCACCCATCAGCTGCGTATCAAACACAAGATCCTTATCTTCCAAAAAATTTAAATACTTTCAAAAAACTCGCTTACATTCCCGTGATTGGAAGTCTAATTTGTGGAATTTTGCTAAAAAAATTGGAAAAAGGCTTAAAAGCCATACCCGAGCATGATCTAGTTAGCAGAGTAAAAATTTTGAAGCATGTACGCGACGTAAATAAAGCCCAAGTATTTCAAGCAGCTCTCACCGCTTCTCTTGCAGTGATGGCAGCAGTAGTCAGTGCGGTATCTTTGAGTGTATTTGGAATAATAATGGGAGCAGTTGGCCTAGGAGTTAGTGCTCTTCTTCTTGCCAGATCTATAAAAAACTTGGAAAATACTAATCGTGAATTAAAAGAGACTGAGAGATTAATCCATCCCTAAATTTGTATTTCAGGGGCTTAAAACTAAGCCCCTGAAATGTCATCTTACCAATTCGAACCTTGTTTCTTTTGGCCTGGATTGCCTTTATTTGGCTGATAAGGCTGGTCTTGTTTTGGGTTTGCTGGGTTTGTCTTAGGATTTGGTTGTTGTAATGGATTTTTTTGTGGGTTTTGTTTTTTAGTGTCCATATTTACCTCCTAGAAAGTTGAGTTGAAGGACAACTTCTTCTTCGCATATGAGAGCGTACTATGTCAACAAAAAATTATAATTTATCATAGAATTAAAATTAAATCTCACTTTATAAAGTAGTTAAAATATTAACTTTTTTTATCGATTTTTTTGAATTTGGATTAAAGTTGATTAGACTTCTTTCAACTTTCAATTTGCTTGAAATAACCTCTTCTTGTTGTGCTGATTTTTTAATGATTTTGGGGAGTATAAGAGTGTATCTGTCTTAGGCTAAGCTTTGCTAGACAAATAGTGAGATTAATCTTCACTCTTCGATACATTGCAGCGAAATTAAGTAAAAAGAGTCATTTGAAATTCACTCGCTTTATTTTTTTTGGGAAGATGTAGTTTCTTAGGCTTAGCAGGTTCAAATACATTTTTTTGATTCGCATTTTCTTCTAGATGCACGAGTATTTCTTTCGCCCTAGCAATGACTGACAAAGGAAGCCCGGCTAAACGACCGACATGAATTCCATAACTTTTATCTGTACTCCCCCGCACTATCTTGCGTAAAAACACAATTAAATCTTCTGCCTCATGCACAGCGACGTGATAATTAACGGCGCCAGGAACACGCTCCTCTAGCTTGGTTAATTCCCAATAATGCGTCGCAAACAAAGTTTTTGCTTGTCGACCTTCTGCCATTAATAAATATTCCGCCACAGACCAAGCGATAGAAATGCCATCATATGTACTGGTACCACGTCCGATTTCATCTAAAATCACTAAAGATCTAGGGGTCGCATTGTTCAATATATTGGCCGTCTCTGTCATTTCCACCATAAATGTGGATTGGCCTCTCGAGAGGTCATCACTAGCCCCAATGCGGGTAAAAACCTTATCTACAATGCCGATATGAGCGCTTTTGGCCGGCACAAAAGAACCCATTTGAGCCATAATGGTCATTAAAGCGACTTGACGAATATAAGTAGATTTTCCGGCCATATTGGGACCCGTAATAAGCAATAAGCGATTAGCCTGATCGTCCATCATTGTGTCATTGGGAATAAACTTTTCTGACCCGTTCAATGCTTCAATGACAGGATGTCTACCCTCAATAATCTGTAAAATTGTACTTTGATCCACAATGGGTCGTGAATAGTCATATAAAAGAGCAGCTTCCGCAAGACCGCGTAAAGCATCGATCTTGGCAACAGCTTGAGCCACTTGAAAAACTTGCTTTGTATACTTAGCAATTTCCAATCTTAGTGCATGAAATAATTCTGTCTCGATCGATAGGATCCGCTCTTCTGCTGTTAATACTTTTTGTTCAAAATCTTTTAGCTCAGGTGTGATGTAACGTTCACCATTCACTAAAGTTTGTCTTCTTTGAAAACTATCCGGCATCCGATCTGTCTGGCCCTTGCTTACCTCAATATAGTATCCAAACATACGGGTAAAGCCTACCTTCAATGTTTTAATACCGGTTTCTTCCCTTAAGCGTGTTTGATAGTTAGATAACCAAGTTTTGCTATCCTGGCTAATCGCTCTTAATTCATCCAGTTCTGCATTAAAGCCCTCCCGAAAAACACGTCCGTCACTAATCCTTAAAGGAGGTTCGTCTACTAAGGCACTTCCAATCAGTTGTGTCATGCCCAGGGGTTCTTCTAGTTTTTGCTCTTCTTGATCGATTAAAATTGAATAGATGGCTAAAGGTTGGAGCTTATTTTTTAAAAGTGGGACATCTAGAAAAGAACATCTTAAAGCAACCAAATCACGGGGTGTGGCATACCCTGAGCTAATTTTCATGATGAGACGTTCCAAATCGCGCACACTTTCCAGGATGGTCTTGACAGCTTCCATCGATGCTTTATGTACAAGAAACGCTTGGATTGCATCTTGTCTACGTTTGATTTCTTCAATAGAAAGCAGGGGCTGTTTAATCCAATTCCTCATCAAACGCGCACCCATGGGAGTACACGTTTTATCTAAAATATTCAACAGAGTACTTTTTCTTGAACCATCGTAGAGACTAGCAGTAATTTCAAGGTTGCGCTGTGTGATACGATCCAAGGACATATATTGAGAGGTGGAGTAGGTCGACAGATCTTGGATATGCTCTAAAGATAAGCAGAGATAATCTTGTAAATAGCTGAGCATAGCTCCGGCAGCATTAATCCCTGCCACCATCCCTTTTAGCCCAAAACCGTCTAAGCTATGCACTTTAAAATGATTAATTAAAAAATCATGGGCAGTTTGATGTTCAAAATGCCAATTATCGTGCGTGGTGATTAGAAGCTCATGGGCTTGTTTGATATCCTTTATAAATTCAGCCTGTTTTTCTTGGAACTTTTGCGAGATGAGACACTCAGCGGGTCTTAAGCGAAAGATTTCATTGGCAAGATCATGTTCATTGTCGAATTCAATGACCATGAACTCCCCTGTCGTTAAGTCGATAAAGGAAAGTCCATAGATGATTCCTACTCTCGAAATTGCTGCAAAATAATTATTGGATTTATCAGATAAAAGAGAAGAGTTAATTACCGTCCCGGGTGTGACTACCCTGACCACCTCGCGTTTAACTATGCCTTTAGTTTTTTTGGGATCTTCCGTCTGCTCTGCTACAGCGACTCGATATCCTTTAGCCACCAACTTATCGATATAGGCTTCACTTGTGTGCGCTGGAATCCCTGCCATGGGAATCTCCTGGCGTCTGGTCAACGTCAGTTCAAGCTCTCTTGCAATAAGGGCTGCATCTTCATAAAAGGCCTCATAGAAATCTCCCAACCGAAACAGGAGGACAGCATCTCCAGCCACTTCCTTACAGGCTTGCCACTGCGCCATCATAGGGGATACTTTTGCATCGGATTGTACATCGGGACTTGTCATATACTACCTTTTCTTCGAAATTCTTCAAAAACAGAGATCACTTGATAAAGTCCTAATTGAGTAATATAAAATTTAAAGTAAATATCCCCCCTCGCAGCAAAAGACCCTGAGGAGGATAGATGCGAAAAGTATCAATTTTTTTTAGAAAACTCTAAAATTAGGATTTTTAAGATCCATGCATTTTGACAAACTTAATCGCGTTATGCAAGAAAAAAAGGAGACGGGGGGCAAAAACTCATAGATCTGCGATCAGGTGATCTGCGAGGCTTTCACTCACTTGATCTAACGGATCAAATAAATCTTTAAGGATTTGACGAGCTTTTTTAAGAGAGTACCGACAAAAGAATTTTGTTGTTTCAAGATCACAGCCGATTAAATCTATCTTATCATGGGCTCGCTCTAAATCACTATCCATTTTGCTCAGTACGGCGGCGGTAACATAAATATGAATAGCAGCTAAGGAAATGCGCTCTAGATCTTGCTGTTTCTGTACTAGCAGATCGCCATAGCGCCATAAAAGCTTCAGCACAGATTTTCCTAAAAAAGCTGTAGTTTGGGTCAATGATTTTGCTTCTTTTTGTAAAGATGGCGAATAGAGCTCTAGGTTAGAGGGCCAAAACAAGTTAAACAAATATTTCCAATTTTCTCTCACCTGATCTTTGGATTCCCAGAAACTTTTCGTAGATTGGAGCATTTGTTTTAGATGAACGCCTACTTCTTTAATTCCATTCATGGAAATAAAAAGATTCATCACTTCGTTGGATCCTTCCACGATCATACCAGGTCTACAATCACGCATCAACAATTGGTAGGGCTTATCATTAAACATGGCTTTCCCGCCAAAAATTTGCATAGTCTCAAAAATCATCTTCCATAAAGCCTCCGTGGAAAATACTTTGACAATTGCCGCCTCTAGCATAAAATCTTTTTGTCCATGATCGACTTTTCCTGCGGTAAAGTAGGTCACTGCATCGATCGCATAGGCTAGTGCGGCCAACGTCGACAACTTGTTTTTGACTAATCCAAAATTAGATAAAGGCTGATTAAATTGATGCCTTTCGCGCGCATACTTGAAGGTGTGGTCCACTAAGATTTTCGCAGGTCCCGCACAGCCAGCCCCTATAGTTATTCTACCATAATTCAGAACAGTTAAAGCGACTTTTAGCCCCTCCCCAATTTTACCTAAAATATTTTCCGCGGGCACTTCCATGCGATCAAATTCTAGGCTCGTACTCTGAACTCCCCGAATCCCAAATTTATCCAAAGCAGGCGTGGTAATTTTAAAACCAGGCATATCAGGCGTCACAATAAAAGCTGTGACTCGTTGCTTAACGCCCTGTCCTGTATCTACATCTGTCTTAGCCATGACAGTAAATATTTTTGCAAAACTTCCATTCGTAATCCACTGCTTCTTGCCCGTTATGTAAAACACATTTTTTGCGGCATCGTACTCAGCAAAAGTTTCTACAGCATTCGCATCAGAGCCTACATTAGGCTCTGTCAAGGCAAAAGAAGCAACTATTTCTCCTGTGGCTATTCTTGGAAGCCATTTCTCTTTCTGTTCTGGTGTACCGAAAAGCAACAAAGCTTTGAAACCAATACTTTGATGAGCCGTCAAAAAAGCAGAGGTGGAACCACAACGCTGCGAAACGACTTCCAAAGCCTTACAATAAGCTGTTAACGACATGCCTAATCCCCCATAATTTTGAGGGATTGTCATACCTAACAGTCCTAACTTACCAAGACCTTCAATGACATTTGCAGGAATCTTAGATTCTCGATCAATCTCCTGAGGATCTATATGAGCCTCACAAAATTGACGTAACTTGTGACAAAAAAGGTCCGTACGCTCCTTTTCTTCTAAGGAGGGACGAGGATAAGGAGTGATCGCAGGATCTATTCGGCCAAAAAATAACTGTTTAGCAATGCTTAGTATAGGAGTGTTGTGATCCTGAGGTACGACATCTATAGGGGGCATATTTTCAGTCATAAGAAATTCCTTTTAAATAGATGTAGCATAAAATTCATTAGTTGATAATATAATTTTAAGGAGTCTTCTTTAATCCATATCTTTATACAACAAAAAAAGTCCTGTATGTTAGGAGATTATATGCGTATTTGGAAAACACCTATTGATTTAAATAGCATCGCAGAAACGCGCGCTAACACACTTGTGGAATTAATGGGTATTGAATTTACTGAAATAGGTGAAGACTTTTTGAAAGGGCGCATGCCCGTTGATAAACGCACTTATCAACCGCATGGGATTATGCACGGCGGAGCTTCCTGCGTATTTGCAGAAACTTTGGCAAGTATAGCTGCGAATCACTGCGTGGATTATTCGAAAGAGTTTTGCGTCGGTTTAGATATTTTTACGAGTCATATCCACATGGTTAAATCAGGATATGTCTATGGCACGGCTCGTCCTATAAACATTGGTAATACGATTCAAGTCTGGGGAGTGCGAATAGAAGATGAGAGCAATAAGCTCACTTCTCTCACTCGTCTCACAGTCTCTGTGTTGAAAAGACGAGCAGAGGAAACAGCCAGAACGGAAAACGCCTAGATAAAAGTGCACATTACAAGTGGGCAATAGCAGACTTCTTTCAAAACTTGGTTTGAAAGAAGTCTGTATAGGATTTAGACTTCACGAGCGGGTTTAAATCGCGCACCGTAGAGTGTTTCGTAGTATTTTAATCGTTCTATAATTTTCTCGGGACCCACCTCATGAGCATACTGCATCAAACCACCACGGAATGGAGGAAATCCCGTTCCCATGATCATGGCTATATCCACAGTATCTTCATCTGTCACGATTTTTTCTTGCAAACAGCGCCAGGCTTCATTAATCATGACATATAAGACGCGCTCTACGATTTCTTGATCCGAGATCTCACGATTCTTTTGCTTAATGAAAGGCTTTATAAAATTTTTTATTTCGGGATTTTCTCTCTTCTCTTTTCCCTGGTAGATATAAAAACCTTTTCCTGATTTTTTACCATAGAGCTTGTGTTCATTCATCACCTCAAGCAATGGAGGAGGTTTCATACGCTCACCATAGGCTTTTTCAAATAGATGTGACACTTTGTAGGAAACATCATTTCCCACCTCATCCCCTAATTCAAAAGGCGACATAGGCAAACCAAATTTTAGAAGCACGTCCTCTAATCTTTTCATGGAGACGCCCTCTTGAAACATCCAGATGACTTCATTAGCGCCGAGCACAAAAATCCGATTCACCAGGAAGCCTGCACAGTCCTGCACAACAATCGGTGTTTTGCCCAATTTACGACAGAAGTCTAAAGCACCTGCCACAACTTCTGGAGAGGTTGTTTTACCTGGCACAATCTCAACCAAGGGCATACGGTCTGCAGGGTTGAAAAAATGCATACCCACAAATCGCTCTGGATGCTGCATTGGAGCTGACATTTCCGCAATCGTTAATGAAGAGGTATTAGAAGCAATCATGGCTTTTGGAGACAACACGCTTTCTAGGTCTTTGAAAATTTGATGCTTCAGCTCAAGATTTTCTGTGGCAGCTTCAATAACCAAATCGATATTTTTAAATCCTTTATAGTCCGTGGTCGTACTAATTCTATGCATTTTAAGATTGACTTCATAAGGCTTAAATTTACGTTTTTTCATTAATTTATCGTAAATTTTTTGAATAGCGCCAAGAGCCTTGCCTAGGATATCCCAGTTAATATCCTTAATCCGAACTGGATAATCGGCCTTGCTACCTAAATAGGCAATTCCTATACCCATGGTTCCAGCTCCAATCACACCTATTTGACTCACAGGTGTGGGGAGCGTGCCAGCAGGCGCCCCGGTCACTTTTTTGATAGCCTCTTGAACAAAAAAGAGGTGGATGAGATGTTTTGCCACTTTAAATAACTGTGGGATCGATTCCACGAAGAGAGCCTTTTCCCTTTGTAACCCTTTATCCAGAGGCAAATCGTAAGTTTCTTCAATCACCTTCAAGGCCACTAAGGGTGCAGGATAATGCCCTTTGGTTTTATTCAAAATTTCTTCTCGCGCTTTCTTAAAGAAATAACTTCTGCCTAAAGAATTTCCCTCAAGTAACCAATGCTTAAATCCTGTCAATTTTCTCTTTTCTTCGATTTGCTTTTTGCCAGCGGGTGTTAAAATGAGATTCACAAATTTGTCTAAATCTACATCAGCAAATTCATGTGCAATAATGGCATCCGCGAGTTTGATTTTGACAGCCTTAGAACCATTAACAGGCCTTCCGGAGGTAATCATTTGAACCCCCTCCATCATCCCAATCAATCTGGGAAGACGCTGAGATCCCCCCCAGCCAGGAAATATACCGATGGTTGTTTCTGGCAATCCTAGCGAAGTTTTAGGTTGATCTGTGACTACCCGATATTTACAGGCTAAGGCAAGTTCTAAGCCGCCCCCTACACAAATACCATTTATATAAGCAATTGTAGGAAAAGGAAGAGAAGCTAGATTATTGTAAGCATGATGACCAGTCTCTAGTGCCTGAGAAGCGAAAGCTGGATCTTTAAAACCCGTTTCAAATTCATGTAAATTTGCCCCAGCTATGAAACTGTCGGGCTTGCCACTTTTAATCACTAAAGCCTTGATAGAGGCATTAGTTTTTAAACCATCGATTATTGCATCTAATTGTTTAAGGACATGCAAAGAAAGGATATTCACCTTTTCATCTGGTGCGTCTATTGTTAAGTAGGCGATTCCTTTATCGTTGACGTCTAGTTTCCAAATTTCTTTGTTCATTCTACCTCCAAAATCACTGCTTCCCCTTGTCCACCCCCAATACATAAAGAAGCAATGCCTACACGTTTGTTACGTTTTTTTAATTCTAAAAGAAGCGTCAGAATAAGTCGGGCCCCACTAGCACCTAAGGGATGACCAATGGCGACCGCGCCTCCATTGACGTTTAATCTTTCAAGATCCAATTCTCCAACTGCACTCTCTTGCCCTAGTTCTTTTTTAGCAAACATATCAGAGGCAAGCGCTTTTTTTATTGCTAACACTTGGCAAGCAAAGGCTTCATTAATTTCAATTAAATCGATATCCCCCAGCTTTAATCCACTTTTTTTGAGAATCTTGGATATCGCATAAGCAGGCCCCAGTCCCATTTTACTGGGGGATAAGCCCACAGATACGTATTCAGTAATATACCCCAGGGGTTGATAACCTAATTCTTTAGCTTTTTCCTCACTCATCATCAATAAAGCTACCGCCCCATCTGTCACTTGGCTGGAATTTCCTGCCGTCACTGTGCCGCTCACCTTCTCAAAAACAGGCTTCAATTTCGCCAAAGCTTCTAAGGTTTGATTTGCACGCGGTCCGTCGTCTACTTGTTGAACCTTGCCATATTTCGGAGGAATGGGAATAGGAACAATCTCTTCTGCTAGACGGCCATTCGTGGTCGCATTCATGGCTCTTGTTTGACTTAGGAGGGCAAATTGGTCAGCCTCTTCTCTAGTCACGTGAAATTCTCTCGCAATATTTTCAGCTGTCTGCCCCATGGATAAACCACACAACGGATCTGCAATCACTGGAACGTTTGGCTTTAGAAAAGAAGGTCTAAAAGAAAAGAGTGTCGAGAGCTTTTGTTGCCAGGTTTTCGCTTTGTTTAAGGAGACTAGAAAATCCCGCATTTTTTTTGGAAACGTTACAGGAAAGCTACTCATAGATTCCGCCCCGCCCGCAATAACAATTTGAGCATCGCCTTGTAAAATACGATTCATACCGCTCACCACAGCTTCCATGCCCGATGCGCAGTTACGGTTGACTGTAAATGCAGGAACTTTTTCTGGTATACCAGCCTTTACAGCAATCACACGCCCCACATTAGATGCGTTGGGCGGTTCAATCACATTCCCCAATATAAATTCATCGATTAATTGAGGGTCAATCCCTGAGCGATTGATCAATTCCCTCACTACGGAAGCTGCCAGATCATCCACTTCAATGTCGTTAAAAGCACCATTCGCACGGCAAAAAGGTGATCTCACACCCGCGACGATCGCTACTCGCTTTTTCATAAGGACTCCTTTGGATACATGGTATCAATTAATTCCTTATACCGCTGTTCAACGGCATCCCTTCTTATTTTCATAGAAGGGGTCAATTCCCCACTCTCCACACTGGGGGCATGAGGAATGAAACGAAAATCTTGAATCTTTTCATACTTATTCAAATGTTCATTGATTTGGTCAATCACTTTTTGCATCTGCTCTCGGATCAAAGGGGTGGAAAGAAAATCTTCATGACTCAGCGATGTATACCCCGATGATTCTTTAAGCTTATTCAATAAGTTCAAATTAGGGAAAATCAAACAGGTCGTGTACTTTCGACGATCAGCCACAACCATAGCCATATCGACTAAAGGTGCTTTTGATAAAGCTTGCTCAATCGGTACAGGAACAACATATTCACCAGTTGAAGTTTTAAGCAGCTCCTTCAAACGACCGATAATCGTTAAATACCCTTCACTATCAATAGCACCTTTATCCCCCGTCTTTAACCACCCATCCGCATCAAAAGACTTGGAAGCTACTTCATTTTTATAATATCCTTTCATTAAGATGGGACCTTTAACCAAAATTTCATCCTCAGGTCCTAACTTCATCTCCATGCCAGGTAAAGCCTTTCCTACAGTGCCCACTTTACGGTTTTCTGGATAATTGACTGTAATCGGACAAGCTTCAGTTAAACCCCATCCTTCATAAACTTGTAATCCAATATCAATATAAAAATGTGCAAGATGGGGGCTTAACGGTGCCCCTCCAGAAATGATTACTCTGATGCTTCCACCAAAGGCTTCTCTAAGAGTAGAATAGACGATTTTATCCGCAATCGGATGGAGTAACTGTTTTTTTAAGCTTTCGTCGTGTTCATCGTTAGCTAAGTCAAAGGCCCAGTGTGCGATTGCTCTTTTGAAAAAACCCGCTTGATCCACTTTTTCTACCATTTTAATATAGACTTTTTCCAAAACCCTAGGGACAACAACCAGAATTGTAGGATGAGCTAATTGACAAGCCAGGGGTAATGAATTCGGATCATTCAGATAGTAAATACTAATGCCCCACGCTAAGAAACAAAAATTCATCACACGGCCAAAAACGTGGGCTAGAGGTAGGATGCTTAAATAACGATCCGCATTTGAATCCCAGTTAAACCCTTGGAATGAAATCAAAGAAGTAATCGCACGATGAGAAATCTCTGCACCTTTAGGCACTCCTGTACTTCCACTGGTATAAATAATGGTTGCTATATCATCTGAGTGAGCTCCCTCTAGTAATTCCTCATATTTATGGGGTAGTTGCTGATCTATGTTTCTCCCCAATTCTCTCAATTTTTCTAATGAAAGTTTATCGGGTTCAGAGCTTTGGACATGCATGCAAATTACCGTTTTAAATAACTCTTTATGCGCAGGATATAGACGTTCAGGAATGCCATCTCCTAAAAATAGAGTGGTCGCTTCCGACTGCTCAACCTCGAATACAAAACTTTCGTCAGAAATATTAGGGAATATAGGAACAGAAATAGCACCAGCCACAATGATTGCCATATCAATGATCGACCATTGAGGATTAGGAAAAGCTAAAAGAGCAATCTTTTGCCCTTTTTTGATCCCTAAAGCATGTAAACCCAATGCAATTTCTCTAATTTGCTCGAGCATCTCCTCTGTCGAAGTAGAAATCCACGCCCCCTTAGCAAATTCATTTAAAGCTTTTGGATTTTTATATTTCTTTTCTACATGTCTAAGAAGTTCAGAGACTGTCGTCATGTTTTCCATAGAAATTACCCATTAAATATATAGGTATAAATTATTATAATCCAAATTTTATTTATTACTCTAATAACTAATTTTTTTGCTTGTAAAAAACGTTAAATATATAATCTTTCACGTTCGCCAATGGAGACGAAAACACAAAACACTTACACCCAAGAAGATATTTATGATTCCCTTGAAAAAAATTTCTCTGTGCTATCTAACTCTTTTCCTACTCGCTACCACAATTTCTCCTCTTTCGTGGGCTCAAGAAACAGAAGATAAGGCTATTCAAGCAACAGCATCCTTACTTTTTCATATCAATGAAGAATTGCAAGAAAAAATCATAGACGACTCAGAGACAGCCCCTTTAGTTTTTGATGAAACAGAAGTTGAACAACTTTGGCACCATGCTATTCGTCTAGATAGCTCATTAGAAGCTGCCCGACAAAACTATCTCCTATGGAAAGCTAATTGCGATCAACCTGAGGGAGTGGAGTGTCTTAGAACCTGTGCTGAACACTTAAAATCTACCTGGTTATTAGCCAATGAGACACCTGATGAAGATTTTAATCCACACTCTTATAAATTTTTAAATACCTACAGCGTTCAAAACCTGGCTAACAATCCATTAATCAATAAAACCATTCAAAAAGAGATCTCTCCTTATCTTATACCTAGCAACTCCCGCCTAGTTCCTATCTTGGAACAACTCTTTAGCACACGTGTCACACTCAACGCTACTACGCTCACGCAAGGTGGGTTTAATATTTTACGCCGCCAGCCTAGAAGCTTTATTATTTTGGCCAACCATCCTGCTACACCTGGCTACTTGTTTAAACTTTATCTCGATACTGAACTTCGCATGAAGCAAAAGACGCCAGGGTGGAGATGGTTTGCAAGAAGATGTTCAGGTGCAAAGCTCGTACGTAAAGTCATTGCTAAGAAGAACATTCGTCACTTTGTTGTACCCAAAAAATACATTTACGTATTACCTCCTTCCACTATCCCTGCCAAGACATCCGAAATAGATCCTAAGCCTACTGTCTTAGTAGTGGAAGATATGCAGTTAGTCCCTAAAGAATTAAATATTGCTGCTTGGAGAAATCTTGTGACTCCACAAATTTTAGATGAACTCTATGCCATCATCAGCCGAGCGAATGGATCTAGTTATAGACCGGATAACATCCCCTTTTCCTACCAAGGAAAATTTGCTTTTATAGACACAGAATATCCTTATCGCAACCCAGACTTTAAAAGCATCCGTCCCTACTTATCTCCTGCTATGTGTAAGTATTGGGATGACCTCGTAAAAAAAGGGGGGCATGAGTAAAAAAGATCTTTATACTTATCGATAGAGTCCTATTAAAATAATAGGACTCTATCTTTCATTCCTTCAGTGTAGGAGGCAAATAGACACGCAAGTACTCACGTTTCCACCAGTTTCCGGTCTCAGCTTTTTCCTTCAACGTGGTAAACTTATAAATATATAACAAAGCTCTGATATATTGGGGTGGCTGGTTGGGAAAAGGATTTGTCTTAAGTAAATTTACGACATCCGGTGTGTTATCCAATAGTCTTTGGATCAGACGATAAAACCAAGGATTTTGCCTTGCAGTTCCTAAAGAAGCAAACCACATTTGCCAATCAAGACGCGGTTGATAAGGAGCCACCTGCCGCGGGGCTTTCGATAAACTTCCAGGCTTCCACCTAAATTCATAGGTTTTCCACGTCTCTCCATCTTCACTCCCCTCTATTTCTATCTCATAGCGTTGGGTTGTCATGTAAGAAAAGAGCCCATAGGTATTGATGATATAAAAAGGTGCAAGAAAACGTAAAACTCGTTCAACAACTGGTAAAGGCTTGAATAATGAAACAAACTGAAAAAAATTCAGGACAATCCATAGCATGCACGTTGAAGAAACAACAACAGACAATACTAATTGCTCAGAATGAGTGCCGGGGGCAAAAAAGGTAGATGACCACGGTAGCTGCTGATCATCTATTAAAGGAAAACAAAGAGCAATCGTTAATAAATTAAAAAAAGCATAATTGCCTGTACACATAATGACAATTTGCAAAATAACTAGGCATGCAAAAGCCATTAGGCGCATTTCAGCACTAATAAAGATGAAAAAAGGGACGACGATCTCAATGATAAAAACCATCAAGGTTGAGAAAGTTACCAACCAAGCAGCTTGTTGATGGGCATAGTAGGCTCCTTTATTAGGTAGGGGCTGAGTTTCATAGTGGTATTCCAGCGCTTTTAAGTGACGCCACTCCTGGCTTCCCATTAAAAATTTGACAATTCCAGAGGAAAAAATGAATCTAAAAAGAACTAACCACAACAAAAAGGTCGCGATAGGTAGTGGAGGCGTTTGTAAGGAATATAAAAATCCGATAAATCCCACTTCAATCAACAACGTATCCCACTGAAAGGAAAGAAAATAAATACAAGCCGAGACATAGGATAAATATAAGATAAAAAGGATGAAAAGCGACAAAGAAACTGCTACTCCGCAAAGTACAAGGATAGAGGCGATGATTCCTACGATAGCTAATCCCTGCAACATCCAATCGCTGGTACTCAACCAAAATAGAGAAGGTGTATAATAAAAATGTGTGTATGCTTTGTTCCGGCGAATCCCTTTAAAAATTTCATTTAATGGAATAATTCCCTTCGATCCATACAAACCTTTGACTTGCAAGAGCAGAGACCCAAAGGCGATCAAATAAGTCAAACCGAGTAATTTAATAAAAGCCCACTGAGCGAAGTAATAAGATGTGGCAGGATCGATAAGAGTGTGCATAAGGTCATCTCCTCATTGTTAGGTACGTTATTTTTTATAACGATTAAGATCAAGAGTTTTGCGTTTTTTGTCCTTTAATTCTATCATTTCTTGGACCGTTTACTATGGGTGAGGTTTTATGAGAGCCATGATTTTGGAAGCCATTCACGCCCCTTTAAAATTTGTGGAATTGCCCATTCCCGAACCCCACAAAGATCAAGTATTAATTAAAGTTTTAGCTTGTGGCGTGTGTCGTACAGATTTACACATCATAGATGGAGAGCTAGAAGCCCCGCAACTCCCCTTAATATTGGGTCATCAAATCGTAGGCGTAGTAGAAAAATTAGGTCCGGACGTGACGCAATTAAAAATTGGGGATCGAGTCGGCGTTCCATGGCTAGGGGGCTCGTGTCAACACTGTAAATTCTGTAAAAGCGATCAAGAAAATTTGTGTGATTTTGCGACTTACACCGGATATCAGGTCAATGGCGGATATGCAGATTTCTGCGTCGCGAATGCCCAATTCTGTTTAAAGCTGCCAGAAGAATACTCTCCTTTAGAAGCTGCGCCTCTATTATGTGCAGGTCTAATTGGCTATCGAGCCTACAGACTTATGGGAGAGGCGAAAGCCATAGGTTTTTACGGCTTTGGCTCAGCAGCGCATATTTTGATCCAAATTGCTCGTTTTGAAGGACGTGATGTTTACGCATTTACAAGAGAGGGAGATACACTCACCCAAGATTTCGCGCGTTCCCTAGGAGCTGTTTGGGCCGGGAGTTCCACGCAAGAAGCCCCTATTCCTCTAGACGCAGCTATCATCTTTGCATCTGATGGATCTTTAATCCCCACTGCCTTGAAAGCTGTCAATAAAGGTGGCTCTGTCATCTGTGCTGGTATACACATGAGTGATATTCCTGCCTTCCCTTATTCTATATTATGGGGAGAGCGTATTCTACGATCTGTCGCCAATCTAACACGTAAAGATGGAGAGTTACTCCTTAAAATTGCTGCCCAAGCACAGGTTAAAACTCAAATAAAAGTTTATTCCCTTCTCCAGATAAACGAGGCTCTGCAAGAATTTAGGCTGGGACATATCAAAGGATCTGCTGTCATCGATTTACGTAAATAATTTGAATATATTCATAAGACTGAGATAAAAAACTTAAGAGTTAGACAAAATTTATCTTGAATAGGTTTAACCCATTTAATTTTATGCGATTGGATAGTGTTTCACAACACGCATGATTATAGAAACCAACTTTGAAACTCATCTTGGAGCAAATTTCAAACGGACATGGTTGTTTTCCAAGGCAAAATTGATTAATTTCTGGTCGTATTCCAAACCAAAAATAAATGTTTTTTGGTTAAATTCCAAGGTAAAAAGTTTTTTTAGAATTTTTTAGAAGTCTTCTGCCTCAAATGGAAAAGTCTTCCAAGAAGCCGGTTTTGCGGAAAGTTAGCGCGAGTTGACAATAGAGAGATTTAATGGACCTGGAATTTTAAACAATATTTATTGAAGTAAAGATGTAATCTTATTAGGGATCGTAATTCAGCAAGGTTTCAGTAGAAACCTTGCTAAACTTTAAATGACTGGGATTAGATTCTTGCTCCTTTTTCCTCATGATCTTGAGTTGCAGATTCAAACGTAAAACAGTGTAAACCACTTTGGGAGTTATCTTTATTCCAAAGTTCCATGGGTTCTTTATATTTTCCCTGGTCGTCTTTACCTACATAATACACTTCAATGCCAGGTTGATAAAAATCTAAAAATACGTGGAATGTATCCATCAATATTCTTCCTACTTTCTGACCTACTTCAGCACCCGTTGTGATAAAGTAATAATTTTTTGTATTTTTAGACCACCCGGAAAGAGCATTCATAAAGTTAATATTGAAAGTTTCTTGAGAGGTTTTATCTTCATAGAAAAAGAGACCTGGAGTGGGAATCGGTGTTATATCCACCTTCACTAGTTTCTTGTGAATATCTTTTATCAGGGTTTGAAATTCTTTATCCATTTTACGTGCTGTTTCTAGGTAAATTTGAAGATGTCTTTTATCTTCTTCGCTCCATTCAAGACCCTCGTCGTTTTTTAATAACGCATCAATCAGATTAGCTGAAAGAGCAAAATCTGCCACAAAAGCACTTCCCTTCGGCCCTGGTTTGATAAATGTATCCAAATGATAATGCAAAGGTTTGATAAAACATAACTCTTCTGCCTCTAAGCCCAATTCTCTAGCCATTATTGTCCGCGTGAGGTACTTTTGAAACAAATATTTACTAGTTAGCTCTTTAAATTCGTGGATACTAGCTCCCTTTTTGTTAAAAGGTTGAATAAAACCTTTTTTTATGGCTCTGTCACGAAAATTTTCAAACGAAGTATCCTCTTGTTCTGAGCTCTCTTGCTGGGACAAGGCGACAACCTTTGCATACTCTATAAAAGCTGAATGTCCCTCTTGAATCACCATTCCCTGCGCGTACATTTGCTCGGCTACCTTGAGTACTTTGGCATTCGTCATCGTCTGTTTTATCTTTTCTACATGGATTTTCATCATCGGATATAAATCATCAAATTTTTTATTGATTCGATGAAGGCTGATCGTGCTATAAAAATGGTCTCGACTCACTAATGCAATGGGATTTCCCTTTGCATTACTAAGCATGATCACATTACCCCCTTCTAAATGAGAGCTCACATGCTTTAAATGAGTCACTTGATGAAAATTTTTTACATCCTCTAATGCGACAAGCGATACTTTTTGAGTTTTCCCTATGCCCACTTTAAAAAACGGATTTTGCGTCAAAGCAAACCCCTTTTTTCCAAAGTAAAGAGCCTCTGAATGGGCACGATCCACAGAAAGGGCGATCGAAGGATTATCTGCTGGACTTGGTATTTCGAGCAAAACATCACCGGATTTGACATGTCTAAAAAAATGATCACGCACAGGATAGTCGAAACTCGATCTTTTAATTCTAAAGCCAAGCCTCATGGCATGCTGCTCTAAATTTTCAAAGATATCTCTGACTCTCCCTATACCATGAGTTTCACGAAGGTCTTTGGAAACATAGAGCTCTTCTATTGCACGACCAAAATCTTCGGTATATTTTTTATAAACAAAATCTCCCGGTATTAAAGGAATTCTTGCTGCTTTAAGTATAGGGCCTAAAATTTCAAATACTTTAGATCCAGAAAGATGAGGAAAATAGCTAAGCAATTTTGGGCAAAACTGCTGAGCATAATCGATGGCTGTGGATTGAGAGGAATCCTGAGGATTTACCTTTACTCCTCTATTCAATAAAAATCTTGCACCGGCCTGATTTCCACAGATAACAGCCACATGTAAAGGAGTAAGTCCGCGGACATCAGCTTTCTCTAAAGAAGAAATTCCAATTTTTTTAATCAGTTCATTAATCTTTTGCGAGTTTTTTTTATAAAAATCTTCTGTTTTGTGGTTTTTCACCACATGATGCCAATAGATTCCCTCTTGCGCTCTCAAATAACATTGATCCACATATTGTTTTATTTCAAAACTTAATGACATACATTCCTCAATTGATTTTTTTTGGATACTATTTATATATTAATTAATCATTTAATCATAAAATAATTTAAAATATTTCCAATATTAAATCCCAATCGATTTCAAAGATTGTCTAACGAAAAATTTAGGAGGTGTGCATGCAATGTGAATTTAAGCGAACCACTCAGCCCATTGAATCTCCTATTTTTGATGAAAACACTTCTAGAGCTGAACAAACACTTATCGATCTAAAAATCAAACTCACTCAACTTTTTTCTTCCCAGAATCTATCGGATCATACTGCGCAACAATACATCCGTCATAGCAAGAAATCGCACAAGCCCCCTAGATTAGTGAATATCATCAAGAATCAAGGAAGACTGGGGATATACGGCATTGGAAAAACCCTCCAAGCGCAAGATACAGGTAAATCTTTCATCCGTGTGGCCCCTCTCAAAATTTTATCCGTCGATCAAAAATCTTTGAATTATGATTGGTCTTATGTTCCTTTTTCTTTAGATTCCCACTCTCCAAGCTCTATTTTTAAATTAATCAAGCTGGAGGATTCTAAAATGCAAATGGAATCCAACTCTGAAGTTATGGATTTTGATCTTACATTTAATGATGGAAATTGGATTGAAATCGACCATTTAAAAAACTTATTGAACAAAGATTTTTTTAAAAAATTTAAATCCGTCAATGCGTCATTCTTAACTTCTAATCAGGAAAAAAAATGTGCTTCAAAACCCCAAGAGCTGGGTACGCAGGAGAACGAAAAATGGGTTGAAAAGATCAAAACAAAAATCTCCGCTCAACCTAAAGATTCCCTGACTCCTCTTTATTCCAAATCTAACCGTGAAGAAATTGACACGCTCACTTTATTAAACTTACAAAAATTGGGACTTAGCTTAGAAGAAAATACCCCAGAGAAGATCAAAAAAGCCTACTATCGCCTCTCAAGAAAACTGCATCCTGATAAAAACCCTCAATTAGGCAACAAAGAGTTTCAAGAAATTAACCTGGCTTACAAATTTTTAATAGCTCCTGCTGAAGAATTTAACGTTACAAATGATTCTCCTATAGAAAAGACTTTATTTGATGCTAAAAAATATGCAGATTATCTTAGTTCTATAACCCACAGCATGGACGATGAGAATAATGTAAAGAAATGGTCCGCATTTTTAAGTGATTTAAGAAAAATTTCTCTCATTGATTGTGGGGAAGATCTCTATAAATTTCATTTTTTCACCTTAATCAATGAAATTCAAGATCGCGTGCACTATCATCAATTTAAGTTAGCTTTAGCTGAAATTCAAAATGATTTGAAAAGGATTATTAAAAAAGGAAATTATGAGGAGGTCATTGCAGATTTCCCTAAACTCCTCCAGGGCATATATTTTCTTCAAAGGGATTATGATTTAAGCAATACAAAAAACACGTGGTGGATTGCTAATCAAAACTTTTTCATGAAAGCCAATTTATATTTTATTGAACTTTTTTTAGCTGCTCATAAGATTTTAGCAGAGGGTCTGATTGTACAAGGAAAATTTTCTCAAGCTGGACAGGTTCGTTTTATCATCAAACGTGACTATCCTCTTCTACAGAAGGGAATCCATAACGCTCAAATGCATGCCGAAAATGAATATAGGCTAAAACAATCTCTTCTTTCTCAAAAAAGTTCTTCTGGGGACTCTGAAAAATCTTCATTGACAGAGGAACAGATTCTTAGCACACAAAAAGAAAGACCTCCGCATGCAAAAACTAAAAAAATACCTAATCCTATTCCAAGAGATCCATTAGAAACAAATATTCAAGATTTGTTTTGTTTTTTCGAATAAAAAAAGGAAAGATGCCTTTAAAGCATCTTTCCTTGATCAGGCAAAGTTAAGCACTCTTTGGATATCCATCCTCCATGAAATGATCTTCATAACCACAGGTATTGAAGAAAGTCGCCTTGATTTTGCGCTCCTGTTTCAAATCTTCTGTCATAGCTTTCGCAAAAGCCTCGAGATAATCTAAATTTTTTTTCATTTCCTCGATCGATAATAAATAGGCTGCTTTAGGAGCAAAAAAGATGGAAAAGCGCATTTTATATATAAGCATGATATCTGCACTATTTTTATACTCTGGAATTTCAAGGGACCGATTATGTAAATTTTCAATCTGCTCGTTGGCCACTTTGCAAATGATTTTATTAAACAAAAGTTTTATTGTGATGAGCTTTTGGTAAAGAGGAATGAGGATTTGGATAGCGGAACGTTGACCTAATCTAAACTCTTCGACATGAAGATGCGTAAGTTTTTCGCCACGATCATAATACCATTTTAGATTTTTAAGATCTTTATCGACAAAACTTTCATGCTCTTCATCTAGGGAGTTTTCCTCTTTAGATTCTAAAAGAACTACCTGATATCTATGCATAAAATCATGCATTTCTTCAGTTGCTTTCTCTAACTCATCCAAGCGTTCTTTAAAATAATGATAGAGATGATCGACATTTTCTTCTTTTGTCATTTTTGAAACTTTATATTTTTTGTAACAAGCCTCGCCTGTCAAAATATGCGTGTATGTCACTATACTTTTGGGTGCTTTGGTGATCTCCACATCGGAAAGTTTTTTAAGAATTGTTTCGTAATGAGCAAGAGAGGTTTTAAAACCTGTGGGAACGGAAGTCATACAGCCCTCCAGAATTAGGGTGATTGATTAAGACCCTATACCAAGTGATCTCGCATGAATCCGAGTCACTTTAGAGAACTTCGCATGGTACACAACTAATTTTGAGACCACCTCGGTATAACTTATCCATAAACTAATTAGATTATTTAGTAAATAAAATCAGCATTGTTCAACAAATATATTTAACTATATTAATAAACACTTTAAGTACTCCTAAATATTTTTACGGAAGATCTTAATAGTAAGACTTTTTGCTTCAATTCTTTAGCGCGACGATAAATTCTCTGACTAGGATTATTATGAAATTAAATAAAATTTTACTTATAATAGATGAATGGATATAGGTCGATTTAACAAGGAGTGTGCATATGGATTTTTTATATCAACATCGCACGACATTTATCATTGAAAGTATCTTATTGATTATTTTAGGTATGGTAGCGATCGCCCTTCCCTTTTATGCAACCTTAAGTGTCGAGCTATTGCTCGGTTGGGTTCTACTACTGGGAGGGATCGTCCAACTTTACAAGTCTATCACAACGATTAAAGAACCCGGTGGAGTTTTATCACTTGTGACTGCCCTTATATACATCGCAGTGGGAGCCTTAATGTTAATTTATCCACTGACGGGGATTTTAACACTAACGTTGCTGGTGGGAATTTTCTTTTTGCTAGAAGGTATTGCAAAAATTGCCATCAGTTTTGAATTAAAGCCTGCCCAAAATTGGGGTTGGTTACTCTTTAGTGGAATTATCGCCTTAATCATGGCAGGTATCATTATTTACGGATGGCCTGCAACCTCTTTATGGGTGATTGGTCTATTAGTGGGAATTAACATGGTCTTTTTTGGTTTCTCATTATTAGCGATTGTTTCAAGTCTACCCAAAAAAAATGTTCATTAAATAAAAATAGGTAGAGGGTTTAGACCTCTACCTACGATCCATCAAGCGCATGATCAAACGAGCTCCTAGTGTCGTTAATCCAAAAATTAAAAAGCCCCAACAAATATCCATTAAAGCTATTCTGAGGGGCCATTTAGCAAAGATCACGTAATTGGTTAGATCATAGACACCATAGACGAGAAGCCCTAGGAAACCGCCCCAAAAAAAAGTTTGGGTATTATCCAAATGATTGACGCGTGGCAGCACAAAAAAGACAATCGCTAACGCAATCAAGAGGTAGATGCTCAAACTTGCCACTAACAAATCTGACGTCAGCTCTGTATTAAACTCACTCTTAATCGGTTCATAAGCTGCTTCATAGATATTCCCTAAAAAATTAAACCAGATAACATCTAAAATAATCACAGAAAAAAAACAAAATATAATTAACAAAGACTTCTTCCAAAGAAATGTCATCTTATCCCTCCTTACATGATGGGATTTTACCCATTCTTAAAAATTACTTTTCTAAAATCGTTAGCTTATAAACATTTATTAAAAACCCCTCTATTTGCTAGACTTTGCATACCCGATAAAATATTTAACATCAAATTTTCAACCTATACTCTCATGCCTGAACTTCCTGAAGTCGAAACAATTGTACGTGAACTTAATGAAGCACTCATCATCGGAAAAAAAATAGAAAAGTGCCATGTCTACTGGCATAAAATTATTGATACATCCGATGCAGAAGAGTTCACGCAAAAAATTGAACATCAAATTATAAAAAAAATAGAAAGACGAGGCAAATATCTCGTTTTTACTTTATCCCACTACACGCTCTTAGTGCATTTAAGGATGACCGGCAAATTTGAAATCATCTCCCCGAAAGCCCCCGTCAAAAAGCATGAACATGTCAGACTTATTTTTTCAGATCTCACAGCTTTACGTTATGAAGACACTAGAAAATTTGGACGCTGGTCGCTTTTTGAAGATGCCACGGAAAAAATGAGTCAGTTAGGTTTAGAACCTCTTTCATCGAGCTTTACCTTAGGAGCTCTAGAAGCCCTCCTCACCAAACATTCAGCTCAAATCAAACCCTTTCTATTAAATCAAAAACATATCGCTGGGCTGGGCAATATCTATGTGGATGAAGCTTTATGGGAAGCCAAACTACACCCCCAACGATCGACGCAGTCTTTAAAGAAATCTGAAATTAAAGAGTTGCATCACGCCATTCAAAAAGTCCTTCAAGTCGGTGTCAAAAATCTAGGGACTAGTCTAGGGACAGGACAAGCTAACTATTATAGTGTAAGTGGAAGAAGAGGTGGTCATCAACACCATTTAAATGTCTTCCGCCAGAATGGGCGCAAGTGCCCACGATGCCAGAGCGTCATTGTAAAAACTGTAGTGGCACAGCGTGGGACCCATTTTTGTCCTACCTGTCAACAAATAGGGAGCTCTTATGGATAGAAGAATTCGACATGTGGTTTTTGATCTAGGGGGAGTCCTCTTTCACTGGAACCCCCAGGAAATACTGCGTCTTCTTAAAGTAGAAGACCCTCATTTTCCGGATCATATAGCCGAAATTACGATGACAAAAGCATGGTTGGATTTTGACGCTGGACGGCTAAAATTAAATGAATCCATCGATCAACTCACAGTTTTGCATAAACGTGAACATCTAGAACGTTTCATAAAGCTCTCTATTGATAAGTTAGCCCCTATTCAGCATGGATTACACCTGTTAGAAAAAGTCAAAAAACAAGGGCTTAAAACTTACATTTTATCGAATATTTCTTCAGAATTTATCCATATTCTGACCCCCCGTTATCCCTTTCTTCATACATTCGATGGCGCTGTCTTTTCCTACGAAGTCCAAGCAATAAAACCCCAAGAAAAGATTTATAAAGCTCTCCTCGACAAATACGATCTTATTCCTCAAGAGTGTTTATTTATCGACGACTATCTCATCAATTTGGAGACAGCTGCACGCTTAGGCATCGATACTATCCTATGTAAAGATCATGAATTTGTGGAAAAGGAGTTGAAAAAGCGTCACCTGATCGAGTGAATAACCAAAACTAAAACTTGAAAGCTCTAAAGCTAAATTAACATTGATTGGAAGCCTACATGTATGGTAATTCCATGTTATCAGACCCACAAATTTTTTTAATCACGGAGTCTATATGGCAACTAAAATTGGCATGAGTGAAAAAAATCTTAAACAAGCTGTAGAGATTCTTTCTTTATTGCTAGCAAATACCTATGTTCTTTATCTGAAGACCCAAAAATTTCACTGGAATGTGGTTGATCAACGCTTTTACTCACTCCATAAAATGTTTGAAGAACAATATGAACAATTAGCTGAAGCCATTGATGTTATAGCTGAAAGGATTCGCATGCTCGAACATCCTACCCCAGCGACGATGAAAGAATTTTTAAAATTAGCCACACTCAAAGAGACAGATAATGTTCCTGGAGCACAACAAATGATTCGCACGCTGGTCAATGATCACGAGCAGATCATTAGAGAAATTCGCCCAAAAATTGCCGAGCTTACAGAGCTCCATGATGATGGATCGGCAGATATGCTCATTGGACGCATACGTGAACATGAAAAAACGGCGTGGATGCTGAGAAGCCATTTGTAAAAACACCTAGATTGTGTCATAGCTTGACTATGCACAATCTTTTACCAGACATTGGCATGTCCTATGACTCCCCCTCCTAAATGTGTGCGAGGTTCAGGTTGAAAACATGGTGCCAAAAGGTAGAGCTGGGGATCTTTAACTCCAGCAGAAATGCTTAAGAATTGATATCCTCCAGAATAAGCGAGCCGCTCCAAAGTTCCATACAGCTTTCTCCCATCATAGGGGGAAATCACCATCCCGTATACAGCTGAAAAAAGCATGCCAACAAAAATTAAAGGCGTGCTAACGATACGAAACAGATCTTTCCCCCAATCACCAAGACGCGCTGTAAATGAATAAGGCTCCTGTGTAGGTTTCCAAATATGCGCAAAACTGACAATTTTCCCGATCCTGTTCAAGAGATTGAGGCTTAAACCGATTGTTTGAGCTAAAAAAGTCGCTAAAAAAAGGGCTGCGCATTTTTGAATCACTATGTCCTTTGAGTCTTTACAATAGATTTCCCCTGAACATTTTTCAATGATCACGTATCTTCTAATCACCCATGTATTATTGAGACTAAAATGGTGAGGCTTTAAGCCGACTAAAAACAATTGATCTTTTTTTGTAATATCCAAGGCAAAGCCGTTAAAAAGTATATTGCAAAATCCTTTACATGTATTTAGAACGCTTTGTTGAAAAAATTCTACATATAGGCGAGAACTTTCCCTTAGACCCCAACTTAATTTTAAGATCATGGGGGAGTTCGTGCTTGCGTTTGTTTTAAAATATCGTGATTAGGATATAGCAAAACTAAATCCATCAATGTAGGTTTCGTCTTGTGTTTCTAATTTGACAACTTTAGAAGTTTTAGGGATCGCTCCTTTAAGGATATGCATAATTGCAAAAGTAGAAAGATTTTCGAAGTAGAATTTTTGGCCTTCCAATTCAATGCTTGCAATCGGAAATGCTGTCGAAAGGTCTACGCTGCTTGTCGTTGTTAAGGCGAATATGTTTCCATACTCAAAATTGTTTAGATGATTCTTGCTAGGATACATCTTTATGGACCCTTTCAAAATTTCTTGTGGATTCGAAGAATATTTTTTAAAGGTTTGTTCGAAAGTTGAAAGCAAAATCTGAAGAGCCTGTAATTCATAAGCTGAACATTTCTGAATTTGTCCGTAAATTAGGTTTCTAGAGGATTCTTCACACTTAGATTGATTAATTAACTTTAATAAATCGTCTTCAAATTGCTTACGTTGAGTTTCATTCATCTCTGGCCAGGAAGCGGGCTTCTTTAAATACGGTCTTAAAACAAGCATACGCATTTTTGCTCTTGAAGAACTTCTCGCTTCAAAATTTGCGTATTTAAGAGATAAATAAGTCTTCAAAGCCCATTCGAAGCTAAAACCAGAAATTTTTTCAAACGTATAACCGCTATTTTCAAACTGAAAAGTGCCTTGCATGTTTCCATCATCTAAGCTGACAATACCCAATTTAATTTTCAAAGAAATTTTAAAACATCTTAATTCACGTGAATCGATATATGATTCTATGTTGAATTGATCATATTCTATTGAAGTTTTGTTACTTATCTTTAATTGATCGAGAGCGTCTTCTAAATCTGCCACAAATTTTGTTAAAATCTTTCTATCGTCCTCTGAGCATTGGGAAAGTTCTTTAATAGCCTGAGGTGTTTGAGGGGAAGAGGGAGTTAACTTTAGAGAATTAATCAAAGCCTCTACAACACAGGCATTGACAGGAGAATGGGGAGAATCCTGTACAGCTGATTTTTTGGATTCGGTTGGAATTGTCGCAGGAGTTAAAGTTTCAGCGCCGTTTCCGCAATTTTGTAAAGGTTTAGGAGAATCTTTAAGCGTCGGTTCTAAGGAAGGTTTTGCTACTTCTGAAACCTTCTGAGCTTGCTTCGGCTGAGGGACGTCTTTAGTCACTTTTACGCGCAGGCCTTTAATGTAGAAAAAACTTCCCGCGAGTAAAGTTAAAGCAACAAAAGCAAGAGTCCCAATCATTTTTTCCCAAGCTTTTAGGGGTTTGCTCAGTTGAGCGGGGTGTTTAGAAAAAAATAAAGGGTAATTGATGCATTCTTTAAATCTTATTTTATCCATAAAACCTAACCTTAAATTTTAAATGAGATTAAATTAAATTCGCATTTAATACAACAAGTTAGTTTTCTATGGAACTATCTATCGCTTAAATAATAAATAAAGCCTCGAGTTTCAAGATCTTTTTCCTTCACAAATCACCTTATAGTCCACCCCTTCCCACCGTTGTTCATCCTTCCAAAGAAATGTAAAAGTTATAGCTTGTCCCTCTTTCATATTTACCGTCGGTAAATCCACATAATGGACATCTAATGCGTTATGCAAGGTCTCGGCACGATGGGCTGTTTTCCAATCATCTCCTGTCCAGTGAATTAAGGCGGCATTTTCGAGTTGGATCCGCAGTTTTTTTCCATGAGGCAATAGCTGTAACTGTTGATGTTTTGCCCACACGGCATATTTTGCGGGATGCTTATTCTTCAAATAGCGCTCTTTAGTCTGTTTTGGAGTCGAGTAAATTTGGTTATCATTGATAGATCTTAATAAGGTAATATACTCTCCGTGAGCCCATACGAGTGGTTTAGCAGAGCCCGTTGAATGTCCGTTATACAAGCGTTTATGTGGTATATCTGCAGAGTCCCAGACCTGCTCAGGAAATAGCCCTCCTACCCCAGCAAACTCCGCAAAGACCCGGCATAAACGAATAGCTTCTGCCCGGTTCCCTCTGGCGATTTCATAGTGAGCCCTTTCCCCTGTTAAGAGAGGCCATCCTCTTCCAATCCCCACCCCATCAAAAGGTGAACCATCCAATTTTTCTCCATATCCATCTTCATTATAACGATGCCAGACAGGCCCCCTCACTGTTTCTGTTCTCAACAGTTTATCAATAGCCTGGACAGTATTCAAAATGCGTGGATCGTTTGCAGCGCGAAGTCCATAACGTACTAAAGATAAAGCATCTACGCTCACAATATCAGTATAAGAATAATAATTTTCGCCTTCTGGACGATTGTTAATTAAAATCCTCTTTTCAATAGGAACACCATCGCGACTATCTATACAGGGGCAGACGCGCACATAATAACCTTTGATGTTCAGCTCTTTAGCTAATGTCGTCTCTCTTACATACAACCAACGATCGATAGACTCATTCCACCAATCGGCTATATCCCGTAAGTAGTTTGCTTCTGATTGTTTATCATGCTCATCAAAAAAGTCAGCGGCTGCGAGTAAAGCAGCTATTTCTACAGCAAGTGTGGCCGGTGTGTAGCCGGAAGCTTCTTCCCAACGGTCTTGCTGTGTGATAGGGCCATGTTTAATAATAAAAGAGGCCGCCTGAGAGACCATTGGATAAGGATTGATGCAGTCTAGCTGCTGATCTTGCCTGAGACGGTCAGCTAATAAAATGGGTAAAGCCGTCTCATCCAACTGCATGCCTTTCCAATAGATGCTGCCGTCCTCCCACATGCATTGAGGCCAATAGCCTCTTTTTTCTTGGGTGATCATCAAGAAGTGAAGCACCTGACGCGCGGTTTCATACTCTCTTGCTGCCATATAAGCAAAGGCTGTTAGAACTTGATCCCTTGGCCAGATTAGATGATATCCGCCTAGATCATTATCGCTTTTTTCAAATCCCCAAGGGATAGACAAGCTTGCGATAAGACTTCCACTATAGTGCTTACCTGCATGCACTTTTAAGACCATGGTACTCATGCGAAAGAGCTTCGAGGAGTGTGCATCCTCCGGACAAGCCAGATCTTGGCAGGGCTTTTGTACGGAGCGCCACTGTTGGATATACTCTTCTAATATATGCTTTTTATCGCGTAAGAGGGATGATTTCACCTGAAAACCTGCAGCTTCTGCGCGCATCCCGAAGCCGAGAGCTAAAGTAAATTTCCCCCCACAGGCCTTTAGATCTATTTCACCACACATAGCAACATTTCCATCCTGAGCTTCCAGATGGAATTGAGTCATGCACTTATGGACACTGATATCCTGCCATCCATCGCTAAACCCTACATAACCACAACTCATATTTAAGAAGGGATGATCGCAGGCAAACGCTAAGGACAAACTGACATGCTTGCGACGCGAAAAAAACATGGGGTGTCCCTTATACTCTCCCACGCGACAGCTATTATGCCAGCCTGCATTCAGAATGTGGGGTGCCAGCAGAGCATAGACATGGTAATCTTCCAGTTGCCCTATTAAAGGAATAAATTCTATGTCCTGCAACAATACATTTTTGCGTGGATCACAGTAAATGAGCTTTTCTATACGGTATCTTTGGTCGACACAGGTGTTAATGACTCGGTATGCAGGTATCCCATCTTCAAGCAATTCATATTCATGCTCTGCATCACGTTTTTCTTCCGAAAAAAACTCCTGGCCATCTGTCACTAAAAGACCTAGATCTCGAATATTGGCGACATCTAGTCGAGGGTAATAGACCTCATTGATAATTCCATGAGAGATCGTAAACCAGACATTACTATCGGATGACATCGCAGTGCCGACGCCAATTTTAGCACTGGAAGTCCAACGAGGAGGAATGCCTGGATATCCAAGGGGCTCTGCTAGTTTTATCTCTGTGTCCACCATTTAACCCCCTTCATAGCTAAATTATAAATTTTCTGCCTGCTGACATATCCCCTGAACATAGGTCTAAAATTGCCCTCTTGTCAGTTGATCCCCATAAATGTTAATCTATTCAAAACGGAGAATTTTATGAACAAATCTTTTTTGCAACATCTTGGCCAACAAATCACGGAGCTCAAGCAAAACGGGCTTTATAAAGAAGAACGTGAGATTACCTCCCCTCAACAAGCCAATATTACCATTTCCGACGGTCGTAAAGTCTTGAATATGTGTGCGAATAATTATCTTGGACTGGCTAATCATCCCGCCATTATTCAGGCGGCTAAGGAGAGCTATGATCAATTTGGCTATGGCTTATCTTCTGTACGTTTTATCTGCGGCACGCAGTCTGTACACCATCAATTAGAACAAAAACTTTCTGAATTTCTACAGACAGAAGCCACGATTCTTTACTCTTCTTGCTTTGATGCCAATGGAGGACTTTTTGAAACCCTGCTCGGGGCAGAAGATGCTATTATTAGTGATGCACTGAATCATGCCAGCATTATTGATGGAGTGCGTTTATGTAAAGCGCATCGCTTTCGTTACCAAAATAATGACATGGATGATCTCAAAAAACAGTTAGAAGCGGCAAAACATTGTCGGTTTAAGATGATCGCAACTGACGGAGTGTTCTCTATGGACGGAAGTTTTGCGCATCTGGAGAGAATTTGTGATTTAGCTGACCAATATGACGCTCTTGTCATGGTCGATGATTCCCATGCTGTGGGTTTTGTCGGGGAAAAAGGCCGGGGAACACCTGAGCACTTTGGGGTAACAGACCGCGTTGACATTCTTACAGGAACCTTGGGAAAAGCCTTAGGAGGTGCTTCTGGGGGATATACTTCTGGACGCAAAGAAATCATAGAATGGCTTAGACAACGTTCACGCCCATATCTTTTTTCTAATACCCTGGCGCCTGCTATTGCTTACGCCTCTATTAAATGCCTGAATCTCCTGGAAAGTGGAGATCAGCTTAGAATGAAATTAAAGGAAAATAGCATCTATTTCAGAGAAAAAATGACCACACTGGGCTTTGAATTGCTTCCAGGCCATCATCCGATTATACCTGTGATGCTCGGTGACGCCGTTTTGGCTCAAAAAGTAGCTGCGCGTATGTTAGAGCACGGTGTATATGTCGTGGGCTTCTGTTATCCGGTCGTCCCTCAGGGAAAGGCCCGCATACGCACGCAAATGTCGGCCGCACATAGCCGAGAAGATTTAGATAAAGCTATTCAGGCCTTCGAAACAGTTGGCAAAGAATTTAAAATTCTTTAAAATGCTATCCTTTTATCATCAATTCTAGGTAATTTATGAAAGCTTTAGTTAAAAGTTTCGCGAAAGAAGGCCTTTGGATGGAAGATGTTCCAGTCCCTCCTATTGGAGATGATGAGGTTTTAATCAAAACGCATAAAACCTCTATTTGCGGAACAGATTTACACATCTATAAATGGGACGCCTGGGCCCAGAAAACTATTCCTGTTCCTATGGTGGTAGGCCATGAATACATGGGAGAAATTGCTGAAATTGGGAAAAATGTCAAAGGTCTAAAAGTGGGCGATCGGGTGAGCGGCGAAGGCCACCTAACATGTGGTGTCTGCCCTCCTTGCAAAAAAGGTCAAAAACATCTTTGCATGAATACATTAGGTGTGGGGGTCAATCGGCATGGATGCTTTGCTGAATACTTTAATATTCCCGCTGAAAATGTTTTTCCACTCCCCCCTTCAATTAATGATAACGTCGCAGCAATTTTTGATCCTTATGGAAATGCTGTGCATACAGCCTTAACTTTTGATCTCACCGGTGAAGATGTATTAATTACAGGAGCTGGACCGATCGGCATCATGGCAGCTACGATCGCCGTTAAGGCAGGCGCCCATCAAGTGGTCATCACGGATGTCAATGAATATCGCTTAGAACTCGCGCGGAAAATGGGCGTTCCGACCGTAGTGAATGTAGCACGCACGTCTCTTCAAGAAGTAATGAAAGCGATAGGTATCACCCATGGGTTTACAGTAGGGATGGAGATGTCAGGTCATCCGGATGGTCTGAGAACATTAACAGAAGCAGCACAACATGGGGGTAAAATTGCCCTTCTAGGGATCCTTCCTCCTGGGTGCGCCATTGACTGGGATCTCGTCATCTTTAAAATGTTAACTATTAAAGGTATTTACGGAAGAGAGATCTTTGCCACCTGGTTTAAAATGGTAAATCTATTGGAAAGTGGGCTTAACATAGAGCCAATTATTACTCATCACTTCCCTGTTGATGAATTTCAAAAAGGGTTTGATACCATGTTATCCGGTAAATCAGGCAAAGTCATTTTAGACTGGATTTAATCTCGATATCAAAATCTTTATTCATCCCCTAAGAACGAATGAGGGGATGAATTCAAAAATTAAAAAATTTTACTACACAACCCTATTAAAGCAGAAATAGCCGCCGTCATAGGAAGCGTTAAGACCCAAGCCCATACAATATGAGCGGCTATCCCCCATCGGACACCCGATAACTTATTAGCAACAGCCCCCACTCCTACAATAGAACCTGTGATGGTATGTGTGGTTGAAACGGGAATTCCAAGCAGCGAAACAATAAAGAGCGTCAGGGCACCTCCAGCTTCTGCACAGAAGCCTCCTATAGGTCTTAATTTAGTAATTTTCATTCCCATGGTGCGTACAATGCGCCACCCACCCAAAGCGGTACCCATCGCCATTGCTAAATGGCAAGAGAGGATAATCCAAGACGTTTGATAGTTGAAAAGTGAGATTTTTGCATCTTCTTGTATGAGGCCTGCTGCAATCAAAAGCGCTATAATAATCCCCATCGTTTTCTGTGCATCATTTGCACCATGGCCTAACGAATAACAGGCAGCTGAAATTAATTGCCCGACCCGAAAGCTTTTGTTTACCATATTCGGCTTAGAAAATCTAAATAGCCAAAAAAGTGAGATCATAAATAAAAAGCCAAGCAAAAATCCCATCAACGGAGCAACCACAATAAAGATTACTATTTCAATGAGTTTATCCCAATATAGAGCGTCCCAACCCGCATAAGCGACACCCGCACCTGCATACCCACCTATAAGAGCATGAGAGGAACTTGTAGGTAATTTCCACCACCATGTAAGCAAATTCCAAAGAATAGCACTGATCAATCCATAGAGCACCACATAGACATAATTCACATCATTTACATCAATAATGACAATCTTTGAAATCGTTTCAGCCACACGAGGCGCAAAAACAAACATCGCAACAAAATTAAAAAAAGCCGCCCAAAGAACAGCGACTGATGGCCTTAACACTCGAGTTGATACCACAGTAGCTATGGAATTAGCAGCATCATGAAAACCATTCACAAAATCAAAAGCCAGGGCAACAATCACAACAAAAAGAATGAATAAGAAGGAAACTTCCATATTATATATTCTCTAAAACGATTGATTGAACTGCATCAGCCACATCTTCGCAAAAATCAGTAGCGTCTTCCATCGCTCGATAGACGTCTTTCCATTTAATGATTTCGCGAGCATCTTCATAGGTATCAAACAAATGGGCCGTAGCTTGATAATACAAATCATCGGCCTTATTTTCTATTTGATGAATTTGAATACCTAGACGAGCGATTTTTTCTGGATCATGAATGTTTCTTAATTCCTTAATGATCTGCTCTACATAATCTGCCCCCTCGACAACCAGCTTTGCAAAAGTTTTCAGAGCATCCGTGGATTGATTTAATTTGTACATCACTAAACAGTTATAAGCCGTGTTTATAGAATCGATGATATCATCCATCGATGACATCAGCTGATAAATGGCTTCCCGGTCTATGGGTGTAATAAAAGTTTTATGTAAAGCCTTTAGGCATTCATGGACAATTTCATCTGCTTCATGCTCTAAAGATTTGATGGGGTTGCCGTCTTCATGAAAAGTAGGAGCTGACACAATTTCAAAAAAACTTCGACTAGCTTTTACAATTAGCACAGCGTGCTTTTCAAAATAATCAAAATAGATTTCTTCCTTTGGCAAAAAATAATTAAACATACGCCCTCCCCTCTAATCTACTACATTAACTCAACACCCCGCTCAATACCTAGTAGATTTTTGAATAGACTTCTTTCAAAACTTGCTTTGGGTAGAAAAATTGATGACTCTAGAGCTGATTCATCAGCAAATTTTGAAAGCATATTTAGAAAGAAAATCCTAATAGATGAAAAAAGATTATAAAGGATCTTCTGTGGTTATCTGAGGAAAAGCCTTGGCGATTTCTTTACAGACTTCTGAGCAGGAAGGTCGTTGCCCCTCGTCTATGTCTGTTAGAAGCAATGCTAGATGCATAAGTTTTAATCGAAGATAAGCCTCTTCCTCAGTAATGTTATCTTCAATTTTTTGGATTTGTGTTTCTAAGATTTTTAAAACTTCCTTTTTTTGTGCGTGGTTCATAAAACCGTAGATGGTCTCGCCTGTCTGTGTACAAATTTCAGAAAAATCTGAGAACAACATACTCAAGATCGTAATTCCTAGGGAGTAGCGATCAAAATTAGGTGAAACTTCACCCACAAATCCATAATTATTATTCATTCTTTCTAAATTTTCTGGAGCGGCAAATAAAGGCGAGACCCCCATCAGTTTACCATGAGTTTTAGAAACGAATTCTAGGTCACTGACAATAGCTCTTTTTCCTTTCAAAAGAGCATTTGCAGGCTTGACATCGCCATGCACATACCCGTGACGATGAAGAAAAGATAAACCTTTGGCATAGTCATGAATAAACTGGGCAATCGCATAGGTATCCTTAGGAGGAATATCTCGCCCATCCCCGTCAAATTTTTTATCAAAGTAGATGTATTTAGGCACGGATTCTTGCGTAGCTTGAGTTTTAGAATCTATCTCGCTCGTGCGCTCCAGTCTGATGACTTTGGCAGGTTTTATGAGGTAAGGGTTCTTGGCGTCATAAAGTTTTGTGATGAATTCCATCTCATGGATGGTATCTTTAACATTTCTCGCACCCCTCACCGTCGCCTTAATCCAGGCTTCAAAGTGCGTGACATTAATTGCCATGTTTACCTTCTTAGTCGCCCCAGCTTTTAAGTAGTCAAAAGCGATGATTAGCTCACCCTCTTTAGTGAGAACAAAGCTGCAAGCCCCCGCTTCCTTTTTGATGTAAAAATGCTCTTGGCCTTTATTTTCTACGAGGCTAGCAGCTTTCATTAACGTATTTAAGACTCTACGACTTTGTATATTTAGAAGCAGATAAAGAAATTCTGGAGGAGCCACAGATTGTAAAAGCTTTAGTTTTTCAAACTGTTCATCCGTTAACTTAAGGTGATTTTTTAGTTTATCGAAAATCTCTTCCTTAGATTTAATTCCTTGAACATCATGAATCCCCTGTATGAATGCAAGGAATTCATCCTGTTTTGTATCAGCAGGCACGATTTTTAACATTTCATTAAGGATAGGGAGAGAATGATTATCCAAAGACCTTTCAAACGTCTGAGCCAAAGAGCTAAATTCGATCTGATGAAAAACTTTTTCCACCTTCTCTTTGAGTAATAATAGATTATGCTCTCTTGTCATGGACTCAAACCCCTGCGCTTTATATAATTTTTTTGCCTCTTTGGGAGTGATTCCCATGGCTTGGCTAATCTCTGATATCCGCGCATAAAAAGTGGTCGGTTTGTTCTCATTATTTTTGTCTGCAAGATCCACTCTGAGGATTTTTTTTTTGCTCAACCCTTTTGAAAGTTTAAATTCCAAAGAAGGAAAGAAGGACTCCTTTTTTAGAGGTATAGTTTTCACTTCTCCCGTATTTTTATGGATCACTTGAACATGGATCACACAAGATTTTGTGTGTTTTATAGGCTCATTTTCAGGGTGCACATGATATAAATTTTCTGTATCTAAAGATACTGTGGATTGAGGATGAGGAAGAGTATGCAATTCACTCATAGCTACCTCCAGTGTAGAACTAGATCACTCGCCAAACTCTGTATTTTACTTGAGCTCCAAGAATTGCAAATTATTCATTGATGAGAATTTAAACTTTCAAAAAAGTTTAATAAATTTGATTTTTAGATCTATTGTCTATATAAAATGAATTATATCATTTGCATGATATTTATTTATTTAAAATATTAACAATTAAAAATATATAAATTTTTATTTTGATATAAATAATGATCAATATGTATAAAATAGTTAATTCATAAGCTCCAAACATTACTGAGCTATAACTTCCTCATCTCAAAGGATTTCCATGCTTTACTACCGATATTTTTTCATCTCTCTTTTACTCTTATCTTCGCTGTATGCAGAAGCTCCTCAATCCCCTGCAGAAGTAATAGTAAAAAAACGCATTGAAACATTTATGAAGGAGCAGCGCATTCCTGGAATCGCGGTCGCTATTGTATACAAAGGACAAGGCTCTGCCTATGAATGGGGATATTCAGATCTAGAGTCTAAAATACGCGTTCACCCAGACACCCTTTTTGCCCTCGCATCGATTACCAAAGTATTCACCTCCACAGCATTAGCTTTGGAAGTTATTCATCACAAAATGAATCTCCAGGACTCGATTGCAAAGTATATCTCTACGCTCCACCCAGGCCTTCAACCGATCAACCGGGTGACCCTATTGGACCTTGCCACACACACGTCTAGTTTACCTCGGAAAGCTCCTAAAAAAGCCAATCGCTCATTACCTCAATTGCTTACATTCTTGAAAGCTTGGCGACCTAAATATCCGATTGGAACACGTTACCTCTACTCGAATTTAGGCTTTGGATTATTAGGCGAAGCCATATCAAAAGTCGAAGAGTTAAACTATGAAGCAAGTATCCAAAAGCTTATCCTGCAGCCACTAGGCATGAATACAACTTATGTATACGTTCCAAATAATCAATCCCAAAATATGGCTCAAGGGTATAACAAAGATGGCCATTTAGTTCATTCTACTGGAAAAAACATCTGGCCAGGAGGAGGTGCGTTGAAGTCTTCAGTATCTGATATGTTAAAATTTCTCAAAGCGAATCTTGATCTAGAAGGTTCGGAAGATGTCAGAATGGCTATGCAATTGGCGCAAAAGGGTTATTTTAAAGTAAACTCTCATTTAACGCTGGGCCTAGGATGGCAACGCTTTCACAATGAAAATAAAGTCTTAATCATCGATAAAAATGGCGGTCTTGAAGGTTTCTCTACCTATATAGGAATGCTACCTGAAGAAAAAACAGGGATTGTGATTTTATGCAATAGAGGCAACACCCATATTACGAAAATTGGGAGAGCAATCCTTTCAGAATTACGCCTTCAAAGATAAAGTTTTCGATGTGGTGATCGCCTATTGAATAATGGACTTCTTCTGTAAGATTCAAACTCACCGCCCTGTCATTTTTTTAAATGACTCTGGATAACGATCTCCCGCTATTATAATTTTTGAAGAAATCTCATCAATCTCACGCAAATCTTCCGGTGTTAATTCAATCTCTGTTGCTCCAATATTTTCTTTAAGACGATGAAGTTTTGTCGTGCCAGGAATAGGTACTATCCACGGCCTCTTAGCTAATAGCCAAGCTAACGCAATCTGTGCGGGCGTGGCCTTTTTTTGATCGGCAAATCCTTTCAATAACTCAATCAATGCTTGGTTAGCTTTACGGTTCTCTAAATTAAAGCGAGGAAGGATATTGCGAAAATCTGTACTCTCAAACTTTGTGTGTTCATCCATTTTACCTGTAAGGAATCCTCTACCTAAAGGGCTGAAGGGAACAAACCCAATACCAAGCTCCTCTAGAACAGGAAAAATTTCTTCTTCAGGATTTCTCCACCAAAGCGAGTATTCACTTTGTACTGCTGTGACAGGTTGGATGGCATGAGCCTTTCTAATCGTTTCTGCTCCGGATTCTGAAAGGCCAAAATACTTTACTTTCCCTTCAGCAATTAAATCCTTTACAGTCCCCGCAACATCTTCGATAGGCACATTTGGATCCACACGGTGCTGATATAACAGATCAATATAATCCACTTTAAGACGCTGAAGAGAACCATTCACTACTTTTCTGATATGTTCTGGACGGCTATCCAAAGCACTCCAACGCTCTTCTGTTTCTGTGGCAGGAACAAATCCAAATTTTGTCGCAATAATCACCTGATCACGAAATGGCGCTAGGGCATCGCCCAAAAGTTCTTCGTTCACGAAGGGTCCATAAACCTCAGCTGTATCAAAAAATGTGATGCCGAATTCAATCGCAGAACGAATCAGCTCTAACATTTCTTGTTTATTTTTAGCAGGCCCATACCCATAAGACATGCCCATACAACCTAGTCCCAGGGCCGAAACTTCCAAATCACTTTTTCCAAGTCTACGTTTTTTCATGATCTTCCTCCTGATGCTTATAATCTTTATAATCCAAAGAATTATCTTAATAAACGCAATTCGTTTGATAGAAGGATAATATCAGAAATTTTAAACACGAAGAATTTTTAGCTTGAAAGCCTTATCGCACTAGAGAATAGGAAGGATCTTAGTGATTGATATTCTTAATATAAAATTATAGAGTTTTGTGTGTGTTGTGTATGCGAGTGATTTGTTATTGAAGGTGTGGTGGGTTAGCGGCAGCCGGACTTGAACCGACGACACACGGATTATGATTCCGTTGCTCTACCAGCTGAGCTATACCGCCATGAAAAATAGCGGGGGAAGGATTCGAACCTCCGACCTTTGGGTTATGAGCCCAACGAGCTAACCCCTGCTCCACCCCGCGTCACTTAAGAAATGAATAACATAGCAAACGCCGTAATTATATACAATGGTTTAATTGCATTTTATTCAAATAAAATAAAAAAACGTATTCAAGATACCTTCTGAGGATTATTTTTTTTTAAGCAAGGTTTAAGAATTTCCCACGTTTTTTGAGTTGCTCCATGAATATCCTTCAACATTCTCAATCCAGACTCGCCCATGAGTTTTCTTTGTTCAGGATTTTTTAATAGCTCAAGAAGTTTTTCTCCCAAATGATCAATGAATAATTGACGTCCAGCTCCGTAATCCTCCATTAACTCTACAAGTTCAGGCTGTGAATGCATATGGGGTCCATAAACAACAGGAACACCATACCACGAGGGCTCTAAAATATTATGTCCACCCACCCTGGGAGTATAGCTGCCCGCCACAATCGCTAAATCCGCCAACTGGTAACATTTACGCAAAAGCCCCATAGCGTCTACGAGAATGACTTTTGCATGCGGTATATTTACATTATTCTGGCTAAAACGTAGATATGTAATATTTTCTTTATCTAACAAATTCGCTACTTCATTGAAACGCTCAGGATGTCGAGGTACAATCATTAATTTCACCTGAGGTAACTCATTCCAAACAACTTTCATTTGCTCTAAAATTAATTTCTCCTCTGGGTCATGTGAAGAACCTACTACAACAATTTGATCTTCAGGAGTAATTCTAAATTGTTTTTTCCACACTTCGTGCTGTTCATGCGACAAGCGGGGGTATTCATCATCAAATTTTAAATTTCCTGTAATTTCTAATTTATCCTCAGATATTCCTAAAGACTTAAACCGTTCATGATAGTGTTTACTTTGGACACAAAACTTATGAACCAAAGCAAAAAGAGCTTTTGTAAAATATGGAGTCTTTTTAAAACGATTAAATGATCGCTGAGAAATTTTCCCGTTGACAACAGCTACAGTAGCCCCTACATCATTAGAAGCTTTTAAAAAATTATACCAAAAATCTGTTTCAGTGAGTAAGACCAAATCTGGCGCAGTACGTTTGATGATTGGGCGTATAATAAAACGTAAATCAAGAGGTAAGTAAACGTGAAAATCCGCTTGTGGAATGCTTCGTTTGGCTTCTGCGTGACCAGTTTCTGTCACACTGGAAATGACAATCATTGGATTATCGAATTGTTTGCGAATTGTTTTAGCTAGCGCCGCCACAGCCTTTGTTTCACCTACCGAAACTGCATGTATCCAGATTAGCGAGCGTTTTCCCTTATTGATGACGGGAAAATTAAAACCCAGCCTTCTTGTCATACTTTGCTTGTATTTATTTCTAAAAAAATAATCATACAACAATTTAGGTAGAGCAAATATAGCTAAAATCCACAAAACAAATTCATAAAATAGAGAAACAAGCATGATATCCACTAATAAAAGTTTAACCTTATTTTAAAGGATTAGCTAAAAAGGATGAAGGATAAAATAGCAAGGAGCATTTGTTTTTTAAATTACTGATATAAAGTAGGTTAAATCGCATGGATTAAATTTTGATTTACCATCTTTAGAGATCTTGATTATCTCCACAGCTCTGAATTTTAAATAAGACTCTTATAGAGGCTATGCCTAGGTATAAAACGTGGGTATAACTATTTATAGTTTCTTTTAATAAAGGATCATTAGCTTCTTGATTCTCTACTTTTTCGCACAGAGATACGATCACAGACTGACGCATGCTTACACTTTTTTTTGCTGCCAACATTTTTAGATATGCTGTTACTCAGCCAGAGAATCAATAGTAAGCCTCACTATAGTAAGCCTCACTATTTCTTCTTTTTCATGAAGCTGTTTTTATCTCCTAAAATCTCTCCTTTTGATAACAACACTACGAGATAAGTCAACATGACCAGATCGAGTTGCTCTGCAAATAAACTCCGCACTTTATCAAAAAACAACACTTTCTTAAGTTATAGAGCATGGGAATGATATGCAAAACTGCTAAACCTTTTTTACAGCTCAGTAAGAGATACTCTCTTACCGAGGATTTGTTTTTTTCTAATCATTAGTTTGATGTGACTATAAACCAGCAAATGGATTTGAGCTAAAAGTCTTCTTCTCATTTTTTTGTGGCTTAGAGGGCGCTTTCACGGACTTTGATTCACCCATACGAGCAGTCAAAGAAATCCTCTTACGATCCTCTTCAACAGCTAATACTTTAACTTTAAGCCTTTGGCCCACATGAACGACCTCGGCGGGGTCTTTAATAAACCGATCCGTCAGCTCAGATATATGAATTAAACCATCTTGGTGTACACCAATGTCAACAAAAGCACCAAAAGCAGCCACATTGGTTACGATACCTTCTAAAACCATGCCAGCTTTTAAGTCTTTAATTGTGTTCACATCTTGACGAAACTGTAGTTTTTCAAAACTCTCACGTGGATCACGCCCAGGCTTTAATAGCTCAGACATGATATCGTTTAAAGTATGCTCCCCCACACTATCTGAAACATATTTTTTCACATTAATTTTTTTAATTAAATTCTCATTTCCTATCAAATCTGCTAGAGAAATATTTAAATCCTTCGCGATATGCTCAATCAGTTCATAACGTTCAGGATGAACGGCAGAGGCATCTAAGGGATGCACACCAGATCGAACGCGTAAAAATCCAGCAGACTGTTCAAAGGTTTTAGGACCGAACCCTGAAATATTCTGCAGATCTTTTCTTCCTTTAAAAGGACCATTCATTTCTCGATGCTTAACAATTTTTAAAGCCATCTGAGGTCCTATTCCCGCCACGTAACTAAGTAAGGGTGCACTTGCTGTATTCAATTCTACACCGACATGGTTCACACAACTTTCCACCACTTCATGAAGTTTATCTTGTAAGAGTGGCTGATACACATCATGTTGATACTGTCCCACCCCTATCGCTTTAGGTTCTACTTTAACAAGTTCTGCCAGAGGATCCTGCAGACGACGCGCAATTGAAATAGCTCCTCGCACTGTTACATCAAGATCCGGAAATTCTTCTCTTGCGATGTCTGATGCGCTATATACGCTCGCACCTGCTTCACTGACTTGTATAAGTGCAATTTTCGAGTGTTTAGCTTCTTGAAGAACTTCTTGAACAAATGCTTCGGTTTCCCTACCGGCAGTTCCATTCCCTACAGCGATCGCAAAAGGTTCATATTTATTAATTAAACCTAGGAGTAGATGCTGCGATTGCTGTTTAGCCTGCGTAGATTGAAACGGATAAATTGTAGCATTTTCTAAAAATTTGCCCGTTCTATCAATCACCACACATTTACAGCCTGTGCGTATTCCAGGATCTATCCCAATAACTGTTTTCGCTCCCAAGGGCGCGCTCAATAAAAGATGTTTCAAATTTTCAGCAAAAACCTGCACGGCAGCGCGATCAGATTGCATTTTCAGCTGCACGCGTAGCTCCGTTTCTACGCTAGTGGATAAATGACGTTTAAAGGCATGTAAAACACCTTTTTGTAATTCTGCTGCGAAGGGAGATTTGGGTTGATAGCGCGCTAAATGTTTAATCTCTTCCAATAAAGGTTCAACAGGAATGTCAATGTGAAAGTTAAGAATCTCTTCTTTCTCGCCTCGTCTGATTGCTAAGTACCTATGAGAAGGTATTTTGGAAACTTTCTCTTGAAAGTTATAATAAATTTCAAATTTCGACTTTAGAGTTTCCTTTCCTTCGACAACTTTAGAGACTACGATTCCTTCACTCTCGTAGTAAGCGCGTACTAAAGACCTGATGTCTGCATTCTCAGAAATACTTTCTGCCACAATATCTAACGCTCCAGCCAAAGCTTCGGCTGCATCGTTCACACCTTTTTCGCTATTGATATATTGAAGGGCTTCTTGTTGAGGATTTCCTTCTAGCGGTTGAGATAGAATGCGCAGGGCCAAAGGTTCTAACCCCTTTTCTTTTGCAATGGCAGCTTTTGTGCGTTTTTTAGGCTTATAAGGCAAGTAAAGGTCTTCTAGTACTGTTTTAGATAAGCAGCTGACGATTTGATTTTTAAGTGCTTCGGTCATTTTCCCCTGAGACTCGATGGATTCAAGGACGGTCTTTTTCCGATCCTCAAGCTCTTGCATATACTGGTATTTTTCTTGTATTGTTCGTATCTGAACTTCATCTAAGTTTCCTGTCGCTTCTTTTCTATACCTTGAAATAAATGGAATTGTGTTGCCTTCTGATAGAAGTTTTATGACCGCTGCGATAGAATGTGCAGGTAGGTTCAGTTCTTCTTTTAAGTATTTAATAATGTCCATTTCCATATTTCTTAAGCCTATAATTTTTAATATATTAAAGATTGTCTTAGCAAGGAATACTCATCAAAAGAGTTTACTTGCAATTCACCATCCAAGCTGAAAATTTATCCAAAAAGTTTAAAAAACCTGGCATATGTTGCATAGGAAATTGATATTTTCTGCCAGCGTCCAATAAAATTTCTTTAAAACAATTTAACCAGATTTGCCTCGCTTCCTCATCAATTTGAAAAGCCATATGGCGCTTTCTCATCATAGGAGGGCCTATCCGTTCTTGGTATAATGGCGGCCCTCCGCAAAGAAAAACAAAAAATGCACCCGACTTTTTGGAAGCCTCTCGCATATCTTCAGGAAACATTTTTCGAATAGGACTTTTTTCTAATTCTAAATAAAAGTCCTCCAGCATCTTAAAAATATTTTCCTCCCCCATCAAGCTATAAATTTCCTGACTGGGCTTAATACTTGGAGGCCCCTCAGGGGGCACATAAAATTGTTTATTCAATGTTGTACTCCATTGTCACAATAGCTTTAATTGTTTTATCTATAGATGTTGTATCACATTCACCATAATCTGAGCAGCTATTAGAGTAGGCAGGTGTGATTTGAAAAACTCCTTGCTGAGCTGAGCGTAAAATTCCTACCTTAGAACCTGAATTGTTTGCTAATTTTTCTGCTCTATTTTTTGCATCTTTAGCAGCCTCTCCGAGCATTGAAATTTTCAGCGCATCCAAATTCAGATAATAATATTGCGGACGAAAAGAAATGACGTGCACATCTTCTTGTAAAAGTTCCGTAATTTCACTCGCGATCTTGCTAATCTTAGTTACTTCTTGCGAGCCCATCGAAAAATCTTGTGATAAAATATACCCTTCTACAGTGTTTGTTTGCAATCCCTGCTCATTTAATTTGTAAATCGTGCTCATTGAGACGGGGGTAAAATGAATGTCTTCCTTCCTAATGCCTGCATTTTGTAGATAAGCTACCAGTCTTTCTCTATCGCTTTCTAATTTAGCGTATGCATCCTTTAAATTATTTTGAGGAATATTTAAAACACATTCCCACTTTACAAAATCTGAAGTAATTTTCTTCTCTGCACATCCTTTAACAGTGATTGTGCCGTTATTTAATTTTATTTTCAGTAAAGCCGAAGAAATGAAATAGGATCCAAATATCATTCCAAGTGCTAATGTCAGTCCTAAAAAAAACAGTCCGATATTGTTTTTATTATATTGATTTTCCATCTTTGTCGCTCCTTATTTGTGGCAAGAGGAAAGGAGAATACTCCCTAGAGATTTTTATGTGTAAAGAAATCGCGAAATGCTTTACTTTCAAAAAACAAGTTGTTATTTTCTCATACTTAAACAGGATAATTTTTAAGATTACTCAAGCATAAACTGCCGGAATACACAGAAATAAAACAGATATAAGCTGGAGTTAAAAACATCAAGTGAGGACGTTATTTTTATGAAAAAAAATGAAATCATCTATCAGGCTGATGATGCAACTTGCGTCGGATATCTAGTCCATAATGAGAACATCCAAACACCAACACCTGCTATATTAGTTGCACATGCATGGCGAGGGCAAGATGAATTTGCGCGAGAAAAAGCCCATGAACTAGCCAGAATGGGATACATTGCATTTGCAATTGACATGTTTGGTAATCAAAAAAATGCAAAAGATGATGAAGAATCCTCAGCTTTGATCAAGCCCTTTTATATAGATCGGCAGCTAATGCAAAAGCGTGTCATTGCAGCTTATAATACGTTAATCAAGCAGCCCCATGTGGATACCAGAAGAATTGGGGCAATTGGTTTTTGCTTTGGTGGACTAACAGTCATTGAATTATTACGCAGTGGAACACCAGTTAAAAGCGTCGTGAGCTTTCATGGGATTTTAGGCCACGAAGGTGCCAAAACAGCTCCAATAGCCCCTGGCATTAAGGGTTCTCTTTTAATTCTTCATGGCTATGAAGATCCCTTAGTTTCGTTTTCAGATATCCAAGGACTACAAAAAGAATTGAATGATCATAAAATTGATTGGCAAATGAATACTTATGGTCTCACCTCGCACGCATTTACCAACCCGCTTGCCAATGACCACGTTAAAGGCTTGATTTATAACGAAAAGACTGCTAAAAAAGCCTGGTCGGCGATGAAAATCTTTTTTAATGAAACTTTATAGTGAGAATTGATATGAAAATTTCAGCATGGATTGTGTTAATGTATGCCCTCATCATTTTAGTCGGGGGAATGATCGGTTTTAAGCAGGCGCATAGCTACCCCTCTTTGATAGCGGGTTTAACAGCATCTTGCTTGTTGTTTATTTGTGGGGGTGCAATGCTTAAAGGTAGCAACCTTGCTTTTTCCTTAGCCATGGCCATTACACTTGCATTAACTCTCTTTTTTGCTTATCGTTACGCCTTGACCTACAAGTTCATGCCTGCAGGGATCATGAGTGTAGTCAGTGCGTTAACTTTGGTGATTGTATTAGCTCAACGCAGGAAAAAAGCTAAATTTATCTAGAAGCTTTTTAATTCAAATAGGCCTGCATCCCACAGGTCTATTTTCTGCATCGGGGTAGAGTTTGTGCCCCTATTTACCCCTCAAACTTTAGATTAAAGTTTCCATCTGACGCCATTTCTCAGATTTGAATCGCCATAAGTAGATCGCACACGTGAGGGCTGCATACACTGCTGTAATCAACCAAGCCACATCTGCATGGTAACCTAAAACATTAATGAAATAATAAATAGGCATGATAGCAAAAATCCAAGCAGAAAAGCCCCCGACCCATAATACAAATTTTGTATCACCCGCCGCTGTTAACAATCCCACCACAAGCCAATGAATCCCATCAAATAAAAAATAAACCCACATCCACACACATGCACTGATGGCAATTTCACGTATATGCTCATAGTTAGCCATAGCCTCATGACCGCTCATAAACCAGTCAATCATGGAGCCTGGATCAATCACTAAAATTAAACCGAGGACCATAAAGGCTTGAAAGTAAAATTTCATGCCAGATCGAAATAGTTTCCACACAGAGTTCCATTCTTTCGCACCAATTTGATTAGCGGCTATAGCAGTAGCCCCCTTACTAATCCCTTCTGCCACAAACGTAAAGAGAATGAAGATACTTTGGCAGATAGCTACCACAGTAATATGTTCTTCCCCGGCCAATGTCATGATTCGAAAAAAGACTGCCCAGGCAATGATTTCAAGCGTATGAGCGATAGAGTTAGGTAGGCCAATTTTTAAACATTTCAAAAAACATTCTTTATTTAAGTTCCAACGAAACGTTTGATATCTTTTACGATTTTTTTCCCTTAAAAAACCCACGAATAAAACGATGCACTGCACCCCTTGCGCAATCCCTGTCGCGATCGCGGCTCCCCCAATACCTAATGAAGGAATAAAGGGTTCGAAACCAAATATTAAGAGAAGATCAAGTAAGACATTTAAAATATTTGCTAAAATGACGATGAGCGTTACAAATTTAACTCTCCCCCGCCCAATATAAAAAGACGAAAGAGCCGCAGATAAACAAAAGATAGGACCAAAAAACATCAACCACTTAAAATAGGTGATTTCTAATTCTGCATAGGCGGGGTCAAAAAAGAACAAGGGCCCAGAAAAAAGCCCTAGGGGGATAAAAATAATCCCAGAAAATAGGGAAAACCAAATCATTTGCCAGACAGGTTCACCAATTTTTTTATATTGGCGCGCTCCGTTATACTGTCCCACAAATACTTCTGAAATTGCAGAGGTAGTAAGAAAAGCAAACTGCAAAGCCGCTGCTATAACAGATGCATTTACACAGGCATTTAAAGCTTCGATAGAAAAGCGAGCCAGTAATAGACGATCCAAAAATAGCATTAAGCTTCCAGACATCATCGATAGCATCAATGGGAAGGAAATTGCCCACAATTCACGCAAACTTCCACTCGGATACTTAGTCAAAGACCTTTCATCCTGAATTGAAATTGGCTGTGAAATCGCTTCAACTTGCATAGATTACTAAATTACCACTTTTGTATTGATTAGATTGATTATTTAAAGAATAGTCACGTAAATTAATATGTTAATATATATTTTTAAAAAAGTCAATAAAAAAAGACTTGTTATCCTAAGCTGGAAGAAATTCAATTAGATTAAAAAAATATTTTTTATGAGAAGTTGAGACTAAGATCATAAGAAAGATCGTTGAGATACGATGTGAAAAATCTCTCTATAAACACTTGTGAAGCATTTACTACACTAATGGACTATAAGAAGTGTCCAAAAGGATGGGGGCGGCTGGACTCGAACCAGCGGAGACGTGAGTGGAGGGATTTACAGTCGGTTGGTTCTCCAAACACCAGTGTAAGCAGGAATACATAGGCGCAATACAATCAGTGTTTAAAGAAGCATTGATTGTGCTGCTTTACTCCAATTTATTCCAGCTTTTTCCAGTCGAGTGCGTAAAATTTGCGTAAAAAACCTAAAATAGTGTAACATAATAATGACACAGAGTTAAGGAATCAGACAGTGGGTAGCTTATGAAGGAACCGAATTTACAATTGAATGGTACTTTGACCATAAAGGGCATAGTCAGGCATTAGAGTACTTTAAGCAACAGCCCAAAGAACGGCAATGCAAACTGCTTAATCTGATGAGATTGATGGGAGATCATGGCAAGATTTTCGATCAAACCAAATTCAGAAATGAAGAAGATGGGATTTACGCTTTTAAGCCACAACCCGATCGCTATCTATGTTTCTTTGTTAAAGGCAAGAAAATCATCATTACAAATGCCTTTGTAAAGAAAACAGACAAACTGCCCAAAGGGGAAAAAGAACAGGCTTTGAAAGCAAAGAATAGTTTTGAAGATAGAGTAGAACAAGGAGACTATTATCATGAAGAAGAAACATAAGTCAACCTATGAAGAATTTATAGAAGATTCAAAAGAGCACAAGCTCTTGGATCAGGAATATGAAGCTCTTTTAGTATCAGAGCTTCTTCTGGCTGCAATGGAAGAAGATCATCTCTCTGTTAGGAAGCTCGCTGAAACTGCTGGGGTTTCGCCCACCATTATTCAAGAGTTACGCAAGGGGAAAAGGGCCAACATCACAATTGAAACCTTGTCAAGAATTCTAGATGTGATTGGGTATCAAATTACCTTTACACCAAAAAATTGTAGCCATAAACGCTTAAAACTTGCGTAATTTTGATGTTAGGATTGGGACAAGAATGAAGCAATTTTAATAAATCTCTTGGTCACCTTCTCCCTCCTTAACAAGGATATCAGTGGCAATGAAATAACAAGCTCCTCCAACGATGAAAGCAGGAATTAGCCAAATCCAATCAAAGTATCCCATGAAAGCCCCAGCAAATGTTGCAGGAAAAATTACATGACATAAAACGACTAATACTGTCACCTTCCAATTACTCTCCCTCATTCTGCCTAATAATGAAAGAATACTTAATAGGACAATTTGTTGTTAAGTAGTATAAAATCGCATTTGGATCATATAGAAACTTTCGTCCTTACTGGAAAAATCAGCAATCATAGGAGTTATTTGACACCATAGTTTACATAAATTTTTTTGTTATCTGCTATGTTCAGTGATTTATTGCGGACAAGTGGGGAAAAATTGGGGAATGGAGAATGTCTATATTGGCCTTAGAGTCGAATCATTAAAAATTAAGCAAAGAGAGATTTAGCAATCCCACTAGCAAATCCCACAATCAATATAATGGGATGTAAGATAGGAGGCGAAATTATGAGAAAACAACCAAATAAAATTCAAATGGATGATAAGTATCGCATTTGCTTAGGTAGTATTTTATCTAAGGAAGAACGGGAACAATTAAGCTCTTTTCGTGTATCTCGTCAGGAAGATGGCAAGATTATATTAGATCCTTTAGTGGAAATTCCTGCACGGGATCATTGGATTTACAAAAATCCCGAAGTTTTAGCTTCGCTAATGAGGGGGATTGAAGATGCAAAAAGTGGACGTATCATTGACGTGGATATCGACTTCTCCCAATTCTTAGATGAAGATAAGAATCATGTTCAAGATTAGATTTACTGGAGAAGCTGAGGATCAGTTTCTGAATTTGCAACAGTCCAAAGATAAGAAAACACAATTTAAAGCCGTCGGGAAAGCTATAGCATACATGAATGCCAATTTTAGCTTTCCCTCTTTAAAAACGCATAAATTTGATGACCTGCAATCCCCTTTCGGCGGCGATGTGTTTGAATCATATGCTCAAAATAAAACACCTGGAGCCTATAGAATATTTTGGACTTACGGTCCAAGTAAGGCTGAAATCACAATACTAGCAATTACTCCACACCCACAGTAATAATGCTGTACTGCATGTGGAAAGAACGTTTCTGCCAAGTCCTTTAGGGTGAGCAATCAAACCCATGCTAGAGGAAAGATTTAAGAAGCATGCACGAAGAGACCAAAAATACCTAGGTTAAATCTCTGATTTCCCTAGTACAATCTCTTTGGGCATATGCGTATTTTGATGAATCAGATTTGCAATAAGACCTATGAAATGACAACGCTTAATCAGACAAATTTTGATAAGAGCCTATCCATAAGCAAAATTGTCTATAAAAGATGATTGTGCATTTGACTTTTGGTAACTTGCGGACCCACATACTGAACATAAAATGAGAGAGCTATTTTAAGTCGAGTTGAGAATTTCTTACGTGAAATGGGACATGTATTTTCGTTTATGGAGTCTCAGTATCACCATGAATTGGTTGATCATGGATTTAAGATCGACATCCTGCTCTTTTACAAATTATTGATGCGGTGGAGCTAAGCTGTTATGATGCGTAATCGCTTATGTGTTAACAAATCTGCTTTCTAGGTTAATTTCTCTCTAATTTTAAATAAAGCAAGTCGCTTCGCCGACCCTAAAGTGATTAGGATTGGAATTTGCTTTTATTATTACAGGTTATTTTTCAACTGGTCCTTACTAGATATTTCGGCTGTTGCCAAATCCATTTCATTAATCACCTCAAATTTTGAAGCGATTAAGTATAACAATCGCTTCAACGGGATTAAGATTTGGGCTTAAGGAATAGTAGTAATTACTTAATGAAGTTGTGTATAAAATTAAATTTGAGAAAATTTACCAAGGACTATGAAACCTATTTAATTATTTCAACATGTATAAAAATAACCATTAAATTAAAAAAAGATGATTTAATTTATAAAAAAATTGAAAAAGAATCATTCATAATGAATCCAATATCTTTAAGGAAATAGGCAAGTAAATTCTTAAGATCAACATAGTATTCTTTTCGACTCAATGCATAAATTGATTGGATAGTGTCGGTAATACATAATCTTGCGATCATCATGCTCCGGGAACCTATGTATCGTTACAACGCAATAAATAGTAGAACAGTCTTTATTGAGCAAAACTTTGAGCAACAAGTACATTCTGGTACTGTCTAAAAGTATGGATTTAGGCCTTTTCTTTTTTCCAAATTCAGTTCGGGAGTTCATGCCAGGTTATAGAGTTTAAAATGAGAAAAAAAATGGAGAAATAATCACGCATAAGTAAATTTAAAATGCTGATTTTCAATGTATTATTGCAAATATGTTTTCTTTATTGATATGATCTTTAAATATTTATATGAGTTAGTGCATAATCATTCACGATCTAAAGTTAGGAGTTGGTGTTTTAAAAAAAAGTTATGTTTGATCCTACATCATTAAAAGTACGTAAACAATTTACTAGTCTGTTAATCAATCGTTGGGGATTAACATGCATGGGGATTCTAACCTTTCAACAAATTTTAGAAGCCTCGTCAACCATATGGCTTGTTAAATTGATGGAAACCATCACGGCAGGTGGTAACTTTTTAACCTACATGCTGCTCTATTTACTCTCGATCGCACTCCCCTATATACCTGGTTGTATTGCTTTAATCGTCAAGACCCACTGGAAGCAAGAAGCTCAGAGGCATTTTATAAATGCTTTTGTTTCTTCTAACCGTAACAATATAGGTGAATGGAATAATAAAGCTGTTAAGGAAGAAAAACTTTCCATTCTTACTTCAGAAGGTCCTGCTGCCCTACAGTCCCTGATAGATTATGTATGGGATTTATCCAGTTATGTCCTGAGTGTACTCTTCAACATCCTTGCATTAGCTATAGTTGTGGAGCCTCTTTTTGCCATCGCTTATGTAGTCTCAGTTTTATGTGTGATTGCTATCATGAAATGGCAACGCCGCACTCAGAGACAATTGACACAAAAAGCTTTAACAGCCCGTGTAGACTTATCACAACAGCTTTTGGCAGCATGGGACAATGTGCTTCTTGGAAATGGATATAACTTCCGGCTGTGGGATGAAAAAACTACTCAGAGATTAAGACGCTGCCTACAGAAAAATATAGATCTGGAAAGATTTGACCAAATCTTGGCAATTTTTGTAGCTCTAATCACCAGTATACCTTCCTTGTCTGTGGTAGTCTATTCTGCCATTCAAAATGCAAACGACCCTGTGAAACTCTCTGCCTATGTAGTCATTCTACCTTTACTCTTCCAGATTCTTTCTTACACCTATCAGACATTATCGCTCGCATTCCGCTGGGGCATGCACCGAAGCAAACTAATCGCCATTTACCGTTCCATTCAATCTTCTAAAGATTCGCACAGCACCCTGGAAAAAAAGGTGAAATGGAAAAAAATTAACGCCAACCTACAGGCAAATACCTTAGACAATGAGCATGTGTCGCTAGCCTATCCAAGACCGATTGAGTCGCATACGGATCTCCTCAATCTTTCACAACATAGAGGCCGTATTACTTTAAGAGGAGAAAACGGCTGCGGGAAATCTACCGCCCTTATCCTTATTAAAAATGCCCTCGCCAATAAAGCTTTCCTCCTACCCACTCATAATCAGCTGACCTTTACCTCTGAAACCAATAAATACTCCACCGGTGAATCTCTACGTAAACGCCTGCAAGAAATTATTGATAAAGTCGATGTCGATGTACTTCTCTTGGATGAATGGGATGCCAATTTGGATAAAGAAAATCAAGAAATTTTGTCTGCTCTTATCGATCATTTAGCAGAAAAGAAATGCGTGATTGAAGTCAGACACCGTTAACCTATAAAAATAAGGAATTCGACATGACTGCCAACAAACTCCCCGTTGTATTACTCAAAACGAATATGGGGGATATAAAAATTGAATTATATCCAGAAAAAGCCCCTACAACAGTAAAAAACTTTCTTGAATATGTTACTGATGGACACTACAATCAAACAATTTTTCACCGTGTGATCGATGGGTTTATGGTCCAGGGGGGTGGGTTTAATAAAGAGTTTGTCCAAAAGCAAACTAAACAACCTATAAAAAATGAAGCCGAAAATGGTTTAAAAAATATTAGAGGTTCTATTGCCATGGCGCGCACGAATGACATCAACAGTGCAACTAGCCAATTTTTTATTAATGTGGTGGATAACAGTTTTCTCGACTTTAAAAGCAAGAGTCCCCATGAATACGGCTATTGTGTATTTGGTCAAGTGATTGAAGGCATGGATACTATTGATAAAATTCGTAAAGCCAAAACAGGCTCTAAAGGGCCACATCGTGATGTACCGCTAGAAAATATTGAAATTCTTGCCGCTTCTCAAGAGAGCTAACAAAGAGGGGCCTGTCCCCTCTTTCAAATTCTAAAACTTCATATTCCCCACGTCATTCTGTGCTAAATCGTTGGTTCATCCTAACTCACAGACGACCGCTTTGCATACACTCCAGCTTCAAGGTATAGAAAGCTTAAATTTTGCAAGATAGATGGATGATTGCTGTTCATGACTCGAGTAATAACTCATCCAGAGCACTCCCTGATGGAAGACTAGACCGGGATAACTGCAATCCCCAAAACTAGGCAAGACGATTAACGGATTAAAATCAAACTCGTTCATTTCTGCTAAAATGGTTTTAGCATAAAACCCATACGGATTTAGCATTAGAATCCGCCCTGCAGCAAACATGCGTTGATCGGGTAGAACAATAAAGTTGGGTCCACCTAGATAGGCGTGAGTAGGGTTCCAGGTCCAGTTTGTGTAGGGAGGATAGCTTAAGCCAATCCAAGCAGATTTATCAACAGGACCATCTCTTCTGACTAACGCAATCATTTGATCGTTTTCTAAAAACCTTAAAGTGGTCTCATTAGGATGGCGCACGATAGGCCATTGAATAATTTGGTCATAATTTAAACCATCATAGCTCTTAAAAAGCTTTATATTCCATTCTTCCTTCCTCCGATTCACATCGGAATAACTGTAAGAAACACCGTAGGCTACCCCCTCATGCCAAGTGATACGCCATAACCATTCATGGGGACTTAATATCAGATGAAAAGGACTCCAATTAAAACCATCGGTAGAAAATGAAACTCTAGGTTGACGATAAACATAGCGATCTCCCGCATAGACTGTCCCACCCACAAGTAACATCAGGCGTCCATCAGGATGAATAGACAACTTCGGATCGCGTAAATCTACCTCGGACACTTTTAGATGTGCCGCACTCTCCCAAATCTCTCCTTCATGACTCACAATCACACGAATCGTGCCATCCTCACCCCCTACATGTTTAACCCCCTCTCTAAAAGTGCAAAACCAGTGATTCTTATAGTAGATAAGATCTGTCATGGCATTATGCCTGGCGTAGGACCATATTTTTTGAACAGAAAGGAGTTCAGGGGTATTAGTTGTCATAAAAAAACTCTTCACCCAGCATTAAATCTCTGGTATTATAGTAGAGGCGAATCTATCAAATTAGCCATTTTTTATATCTTTAGGATATTTTATGCACGAAAATACCGCGAGCAACTCTATGGAAACTTTTCTCAACGAAAAACGGAGATTTACACCTCCGCCGCAATTTTCTCATTTAGCGCATATTTCCAATGAGGCGCAATATCAGGAAATGTACCGGCGATCCATCGAAGATCCTAATAAGTTTTGGATAGAACAAACAGATACATTGACATGGTTTAAAAAACCTCAAGTGGGATGCAGTTATATCTGGGATTCAGACGCAGATGAAATCAGGCATACTTGGTTCGAAGATGGTACTTTAAATCTGAGCTATAACTGTCTGGATCGACACATTGAAGGACATTGGAAACTAAAACCAGCCATCATCTGGCAAGGAGATAATGAACACGAAACACTGGTTTGGGATTATCAGACGTTACATTCTAAGGTCTGTCAATTTGCCAATGTTCTCAAAAAGTGGGGGATCCAAAAGGGAGACCGAGTATGCATCTACATGCCTATGATTCCAGAGATTGCAGTTGCCACACTTGCCTGCGCCCGGATTGGAGCTATTCACACCGTAGTATTTGCTGGATTTAGCTCAGAATCATTGAGCCACCGCATGAATGATTGCTCCTGTAAATTATTGGTAACTGCCAACGTGGGTTTAAGAGGTGGAAAAACGATTCATTTAAAAACGATTGCAGATGAAGCATTAAACACGACTCCTTCAGTACAAAACGTTATCGTTGTACGTCGTACCCAAGAAATTTGTCCAATGAAGCCAGGAAGAGACATCTGGTATGAAGAAGAAATGGAAAATGCCTCCCATTTTTGTCCTGCAGAGCCTATGCAAGCTGAAGACCCTCTGTTTATCCTGTATACCTCAGGGTCCACTGGCAAGCCCAAGGGAGTCGTGCACACACAAGCTGGTTATTTATTATACGCCTCGCTGACTCATAAATATGTTTTCGATATTAAAGACGACGATATTTACTGGTGTTCTGCCGATCTTGGCTGGGTCACTGGACATAGCTACGTCCTCTATGGTCCGTTAGCCAACGGAACATCCACTGTGATGTTCGAAGGCATCCCCAATTACCCAGATGCTGGAAGATTTTGGCAAATCATCGAAAAATTTCGCGTGAGTATTTTTTATACAGCTCCCACAGCTATTCGTGCACTTATAAGACATGGAAATGATATACCCAAGAGATATGATTTAAGTTCTTTACGTTTGCTCGGATCTGTCGGCGAACCTATCAATCCTGAAGCCTGGATGTGGTACTATGAAAATGTAGGAAGGGAAAAATGCCCCATTGTTGACACCTGGTGGCAGACAGAGACTGGTGGAATCATGATTACCCCCTTACCTGGGAGTCATACCACGAAGCCAGGTAGTGCTTCAAAACCTTTTTTTGGTATTGATCCTCTCATTTTAAGGGATGACGGCTCTGAGTGCTCCACTAACGAGGGGGGATGTTTATGTTTGCGTAAGCCTTGGCCTGGTATCATGAGAACCACGTGGGGAAATCATTCTCAATTCGTTAATACATATTTCAAAACTTTTAAAAACCTATACTTTACAGGAGATGGGTGTCACATCGATGAGGAAGGCGACTATTGGCTGCTTGGGCGAATAGATGATGTGGTCAATGTTTCAGGACATCGTATAGGGACAGCTGAAGTAGAAAGCGCTTTTGTGAGTCATCCAAGTGTAGCAGAAACCGCTGTAGTGCCTAAGCCCGATGAGGTAAAAGGACAATGTTTATGTGCTTTTGTTATCCTTAAAGATGGGGTAGAAACCTCTTCAGATCTAAAAAAGGCCTTATCTCAACATGTGCGTAAAGAGATAGGTCCTATAGCTGTGCCTGATTTCATTCGTTTTACTAAAGCACTTCCAAAAACACGTTCTGGTAAAATTATGAGAAGAATTTTAAGAAAAATTGCAGAGAAAAAAATTGATGAGCTAGGAGATACGAGCACACTAGCAGACCCTGCTGTCATAGAGGCTTTATTAGGTGAAGAGGATAATTAAATGTGCATCTAGTGGTGAAATAAACCACTAGACGCACGGGACACCCTTATTTACGATGCAAGCTTGTACGTTTTCTTTTCTCTAACGCCTTCACAAACTTTTTAATGGGTTTACGATGGCCGTTTTGATTGAAATAATGAATAATTTCAGTCGTTTTATCAGCCACGCCCTGATATCCTTGTGAAAGATCCTTACGTAGTTGACGACCACTTTTAGGTGTTAAAAGAGCCACTAAGCCAGCTCCCATTAACAAGCCAAGCGCCGCTCCACTAGCAAATGTTTTACGCAAGCGGCTCGTTCTAGATTCAGCCAAACTCCGTATATCATAAACATTTTCACGAATATTTTTGGCCTTGTTCGCCCAATCTTGCGTTTGACTTTTGAAAGCGCGTAAGGATTTCTCACGAGACCCTAAAAAAGTCAAAGCAGAAGCTAGTAAAGAACCTGTTAAAACTCCAAACATGATTCCTTTATATCTAACCATCCTCATCTCCTTGCTTTGATTTGCTGCCAAATATTTAGGCCTGTTGCAGCCCAATCCAGAGCATTTTGAATAGGATTATGATGTTCATGTTCTGACTCTTCGTCATGAAGTTTGTTCGACACTGTATCCACGACTAATTTAGCCATATCAGACCATTTCGATGTTTTCCAACGGTCTGCAAAACTCTGATGATCGTGATCTGTCTGATGCGAAATGGCAAATACGGCGGAAGCTCCTAAAAGACCCGCTCCTAGAATTCCTAGAACTAAATTGCGGTTCCAATTTTTCGAATTTTTGGAAAAGACGTTTGAGGCTGCTTCATACAAATTTTCAGCAGAATCAACAGCATTATTGTAAATTTTCTGACCTTTATCAAAGGCTTCATGCGCGTACTCTTCAGCGGAATCATAAATTGCGTCTAAATTACGTGTTAACTTATGACCTTTGTACTTTGGAGTTAATAGTAAAGCTGCTGCAACCCCTAGAATACATCCTGCGGCTGCACCAATAGCTATATTCGAAATGTTTTCATCAAATTTTGGTAACTTAGGTAAGCTTGATAACTGGTGGTGAGAAGACTTTTTGCGTGTTTTAGGTGATTTTATCATATTAATCATCTCCCTTTTTTTATTTTTTGCCATGTCATTACCCCCAACGTGGCTAGTTGAATTATATCGCCGGCAAGATCTTGCCAGTCATTTTTTTTTTCCGAACGAAAGAACTTAAAGTGCTTTTCTTCTGACGCCTCATGGCTTAATGACTTTGTGGCATTTTGCAATGCAGCACCTAGATTAGAAATAGAGCCCATGATAGGATCTAAGTCTGATAACTTTTCTTGCAAAGATTCTGCAATTTCATTGCTATTTTCCAGCAATCTTACTGTTTCATTACTTAGAGGCTCAATTTTACTTTTTAAAACAGTTAAACTTGAATTAATATGGTTTAATGAATCCAAAAGAGTTTTTAAAGTCTTTACCAGAAAAAAAGCCACTACTATCAAGACAATAGTTGCTATAATAGCACACACAGGATAAATCCATTGGCTGTCCATACTAACTCCTTCACTAAATTGCGTACAGCTGTCAGAATATATCTGACAGCTTTATAAATAAACCTATTTATTGCTGACGTTTAAATTATTGGATACGCTTTTAACACCTTGAATTTCTCTAACAAGAGAAGAGATTTTAGCTTTATCTTCTTCATTCATTACCGAGCCTGATAGAGAAACGTTTCCATTATTAACAGTCACTTGGGCATTTTTTGACTCAGGTTGGAGAGTTTTATCGTCTCTAATGCTCCAGCGAATTTTTTGTGAGATATCCTCATCACTCATTGCAAGATTCTTTTTTTCATTAGACGCATTATAACTTGTTTTTCCAGGCATTGTCGGAACATTCGAAGGTTGTGTATAAGGCTGATTAGGATTCTGTTGTGTGGAATTTGTATTAAGAGATGGATTAGGCTGATTGCCCCACTGCGATTGCGATTGATTAGGTTCATTCCCCCATCGAGTATTTGGATTTTGTGTTTGTGCATTGGTATTCCACTGGTTTTGTCCAGAAGGATTGGTACCTGTTTGAGACGTACTGGATGGATTGGGATATGTGGTTGAGCTTGGATTAGAAAAACCACTCTGTGTGCTTGTATTTTGCGCATTTAAGAGCACAGAACTCGCTAATATTGCTATCGTTCCAATTAATAGTTTGGATAGATTCTTCATAATTTCTCCTTAAAGTTTTATAAAATTTTTCTCTAACTTAACTTCTTACTTTATTTCGGATCATATGGTAAGGTTAACTGGTTTGCAATTAATTTTTTTAATTTGTTTTAAAATCATTAATTATCAATTCATTAAATACTTTACCCTGCAGATCGCAATAGGTATCTTTCGAAAATCCATTAGTTCGTTAAAATCGCGACTTTCGCAAAAGGTCAAATGTTTAGTTTCAAGATAAGCGAGAGTTTTGACAAAAAGTCAAAGGGCAGCTTTTACTAGAGAAAAAGCTGAAGCTTGAATTAAGAAGTTTCTTTATCGATCACTTTCTCTTCCCAAAGATCCAGGGACAAAGACTTAAGCACTGCATAAAGAGGAATGATAAAAAATAAACTTAAAAAACCAAATAAGGAAATACTTGCAACAAGCAAGAGAATGATAGTCACAGGATGAACATTCAAGCGTGTCCCTACTACACGAGGAGAAATAAGGTTTAAATCCAGTAGATGAACAACTGAGATGACTATAATGACTTTAAGAGCCATAAAAGGGCTTTGGGCTAAGCCGATTAATAGAGCTGGCACGGTGGATATAATTGGTCCGCCAAAAGGAATTAGATTGAAAACAAAAGCAATTAATGCCAGAAGCACCGCATAGTCTAAACCAATCAGCAAATACCCAATTAAAACCAAAAAGCCTATAATGATGGCCACTAAAACTTGTCCGCTAATATAACTCGATAATGTCTCATCAATATCACTCAAAACTTTTTTGAATCGATCTTTATAGTCGGCTGGAACAAATCTCATAAATTTTTGATACATCTGTTTATCATCTTTCAAAAAGTAAAAAAGGATAAAGGGTGTCACTACAAAATATGTGGCCACTTTGGTGACAGATGCAATATTATTAAAAAACCCACTAGATACCCATGCTGTGATTTTTTGCAGGTAATAGAGAAGAAGATCACGTAATTGATCATGAGATAGCGAATAAAAATTGAACAAATTCATGATATCAACAGTTTTGTTTTCCACTTCTTTAAGTTTTTCATTAGGAAATGCACTGAACTCCACAACTTGTTTAGAAATATAGGGCCATACCAAACTAATCATGATGGAAATACAGATGATCAGGCAAAGATAAATCAGAGCCACTGCCAAATATCGTGACACTTTTTTCCTATCAAAATAGCGCATAATAGGGCGAAAAATATAATAAAAAACGCCTGCGATAAAAACAGGAAAAAACAATGTTGTAATAAACTGAAAGCCTAAGGCAAAAAGAGGAATTAATTGATAGCCCAGGAAAACGATTAAAAAAATCAGTAAAACTGAGATTGCTGTTTTAAAAAAGTGCTGATTATACCACATGATGCTTTTTATACTTTATTAATTGTCTAGCGAAGATTTTTTGTATTTAAGGATGCACATACCCAAGGAGTAGTAGAATCACTAAAACAATGAGTAGCATCCCCAAACCACTAAATGGGCCATATCCCCAATCTTTACTATATGGCCATACAGGAGTAGATCCTAAGAGAAGGATAATCAAAACAATCATTAAGATCAGTCCCATATAATGCTTTACCCTTTGTCAACAAGCTTTGTAGCAAATGATTCAAAAGCATGCTGATGTTAAAAATGCAACTTACTTTTTTTGTTTACAATATACATTCATAATTCTATGGATGTATATTGTAAACAAAAAAACCAGAATGAAGTCTTCTCTACTCGTTAAAACCTATTCAATATAGAGGAGTAGACTTTTTAAATAATCCCCCTCCGGATGAAAAATATTGATGGGATGATCCATTGCCAAACGATGCCGCCCAATGATACGTACTTGACGTTTAGCCTCTGAAGCTGCTTGAAAAACTACTTTTTGAAAAAGTTCTTCATCCACAAAATAAGAGCATGAAGATGTCAGCAGAAGACTTTTAGGAGGAATTTTTTGCATCGTGACACGATTAATATCTTTATATCCACGGCAGCCAGGAATAATGTCTTTTTGTCTCTTGGCAAAGGCTGGGGGATCCAGAATAATTAAATCATAATCCAAGGATGAACGACGCAAAAATTCAAAAACATCCTCCGTATAAAATTTCATGGGTACAGACAGCTCATTT
>MKSK01000007.1 GCA_001897225.1 Chlamydiales bacterium 38-26 | reverse complement strand
ATTTCCTCTACAGTTTCAAATGGCCTACCTGTATACATAATGATATTGGTATGGGAAAAATGCGTATCTGAAATGAACCATTTTTTCATTTTAACATCTACTTAATCTCTACAGCAGGGTAGTTTTCAGCATAGGATTCACCCAAAACACCATAGTAAGTGACTACGCGCTTTTCAAAGTCTACAATATAACTCACTATGCCTGCCTCCCAAGAAGCCTTCAAGAATTCTGGAAAAGTGCTTTGCCCTGCCTGATCGATCCTTAAGGCTTTTATAAGTGCCTCACGATCAAATAAAGGAACTTCAACGCTCGTGTTAATAAGAGGGGTACTTAGACTAACAACAGAACCATCCTTAGTCAGATAAATACTCTGACATGAAGGAAGGTTCCAAATGTTTCGAGTCACTCCAGCTTTTCTTAAAGCTTCAGCAAGGTAAGGAAAACCACCCACCTTAGGGCGAATCCTCATAGCGTATTCTTGTGCTTTTAGTAGGTTTTCGATAGCTTTACTCATACTCTTCTCTCGAATCTAAAGTTTAAGGCTCACTGAGTTTCGTTTATTTTCTATTGAACTAAGTTCTGGTTCTTACTCCAAACCATTTTCCATGAGAAGCAGAGCTGCCTCATTACTCAAAATTTGATTTAGAAATTTATACTGAAATTCAGCGATTTCACGGGAATAAACTGGTTTAGAGTCTTCTATTGCAGTGTAATGAACTCCAATATATTCAATTCCATACTTTGTTAAACTTTCTAGTTCTTCAACATTCTTTCTCTTATCATCGATAAAAACAATCTTTTTAGGACTCTTTTTAACAATAGAAAGAAACGGTTCAAAAATATCGATTTTTTTATTGTAGTCACCTACAAATAATATTCCTTGAAAATATAAAGTAGGTGTTTTTGAAGGAACTACAAAACTGTCTTTAGACGGGGCAGTTGTCGAAAAATCAAAGCCCAAAGAATTTACCTGTCGTACTGTTGAATCAGCGACTGAAGGCTGTCTATGAGTCAATCCCATAACTGTAATTTTTTTGCTTTGTAACGACAATAATAGAGGAACAAAGCTTTCTTCAACAGGCTTTACTCTGCAAGCTTTTTGAGTTTTAATCCAACCAGGATAAGCATCAGCTATCGCCTCATCACGGCTCATTCCTTTTTCGATTCTTCGTTGCAATTCGTCATAAAACCAGTTAGCATGACCAAGAGCTTGAGCACCTTGAAACATACAGTTATCAAGGTCAACCAAAAACCAAGTCTCTTGATCGATTAGAGGTAAAATCTCTTCGACATGTTTAGTTTCTAAGATTTTTGCTTCCATCCTCAATGAACCTAGACCACAAAGCGCTATCATAGCTAATCGAATGATCATTAATATCCCCCTCTTATGGCTTTGGCATTGCAAGAGCAGTATTACCATTTCTCCACTCAAGATAATCTTTTAAAACTTGAGCGTGGTCGAAAGCCAGTTCGTTCCATGGAATATCTTCTAATTTAACAATAAAAGCCTTAGCAGCATCATCTCCTGCTGTGGGATTTTTATAAGCTTTTGCGACATGAGCTACTTCTACAGAATGATGTCTAAAATCTCTACTAGGATCAGAGTACACATGAAACTGTCTGAGGTCATTTAAATCTAAATTAACTTCCTCCATCATTTCTCTTCTTATGGCATTTTCAACTGTCTCTCCATATTCAACTTTTCCTCCAGGTATTGCTTTACCCCAAGGAGCTTTGCCACGTTCAATCAATACAATTCCTTTAAATTGTACACCTTCATATATTTCAATGATTGCAGTAGTCGTAAGAATTGGTGGCTTATGGGCTTGTACAGTTTTGAGAGGTTCATCGGAATTGCCCCCTAAAGGAGCAAGAGTTATTGCAAATAAAATAAAATATTTACTTAACTTTTTCATAAACATTCCTTTTTCTTAAATCCAGACAGTATAAATAGTAATATCCACAAAATCCAACAAAAAAGTGTTTGAAGATTTTAACAAACGAAACCATTTGTGAAAATTTAACAAATCTTCTCTTCTTTCTTTCTCTAACTCTTTTGCTGATGTAATGTCCTATAGACGTTCTTTTCGATATTTGCTTCGTAGCGTGAAAAGATTTTGAAGGTAACCTCAATCTTGACCTTTAAAAAAGCTTTTAAGGTTTTTACAAACCTCTACGAACCACAACCTCGCCTTTATTTTGTATTGGTCAAATTGAAATTGGCCTGTTTTGATTTTCCTCTGATAGTTTTTTTTCTAATTATCAGCTTCTTTTTTCTTCAAAACTCTTTGCAGATAGTAGAGTATCCGTTAATAAAAAAAACTGCTCATCAGCTAATAAATTTTCCATTTCTATCTCTAGGTTTATAGACATTACTGAAGGTAATTCTACCGATTTTCAGCGATTCTATGGTAAGCACTTCATACAGCTTTTGCAGTCAATATCCTAAACTACATCTACTGTTGCTTATGCTATGGTTATATGATATCGCATAAATAGCAAGTTCCAAATTTCGTTTGAATCATGTAGTCAATTTGACATCCTCGACAATCATTTGCTTTGCGTTGGAAAAATGGATTGTCATTGACGATTTCAGAAGGATCGATACCAAGGATTTTTTGAACCGTTTTTCAGTTTCCAAGAACAAGGTTTTCAAATTGTAATCCCATTGCAGATTGCCATTGAGGTAATAGCTTCAATCCTTGCTTTTCGATCTTTTTTTTATTTGGTTCAATTTACTAAAGATAGAATCTCAAATAGTTATCCTTAAGACGATAATGACTCAATTTTGAATCAAAATCTGTTTTAAGATGCCAGGTAAAAACATGAGAAACAAATCCAGCGGTAATACGCTTTGGTGAATTGTCAGCTTCTAAAATACTTAACTATATGTCTTTAATATTAAAAAAAAGTTTTTAATAAAACATTGACCTGTTAGGGTAAAGAAAAGATTTGCTTAAGGACGGCTATGCATAAATCTATTTGGTGTATACCTTTATTTTTAGTTTGGATCACAGGTCTTTTTGCCGCTAAGGAAGAAGGGAAAAAGCCAAACATTGTTGTCATCTTTGGCGACGACATTGGGCAAAGCAATCTAAGTATTTATACAAAAGGTTTAATGGGTTATCGCACCCCAAACATCGACCGTATTGCTGAAGAAGGGCTTATTTTTACCGATTACTATGGCGAGCAAAGCTGTACAGCTGGACGAGCCGCCTTCATAACAGGTCAAAGTGTTTTTCGTACTGGTCTTAGCAAGGTTGGACTGCCAGGTGCCGAGCAAGGATTCAAAGCTGAAGATCCTACAATCGCAGAGTTATTGAAATCTTTAGGCTACGCAACAGCACAATTTGGAAAAAACCATTTTGGTGATAAAGACGAGCACTTACCTACCGCGCATGGTTTCGACGAATTTTATGGCAATCTCTATCATCTTAATGCTGAAGAAGAACCGGAACTGCCAGATTATCCTAAAGAGTCTGATTTTCCTGGATTTCGTAAAAAGTATGGTCCACGCGGTGTGATTCATAGTTTTTCAAACGGCGACGGAACACAAAAAATTGAAGATACTGGACCGTTAACTAAAAAACGAATGGAAACGATCGATGACGACATTGCCACACGTTCTGGAGAATACATTGAAAAACAACATAAAGCAGACAAACCATTCTTTGTTTGGGTAAATTTCACTCATATGCATTTTCGCACTCATTCCAAACCTGAAAGTGTCGGTCAGGCAGGAAGATGGCTAGGCCCTTATGCCGATGTTATGATTGATCATGATAAAAATGTGGGAACTGTACTCAAAAAACTTGATGAATTAGGAATTACTAAGGACACTATTGTTATCTATACTACAGATAATGGGCCTCACATGAATTCATGGCCAGATGCTGGCATGACGCCTTTTCGTAGTGAAAAGAATTCAAACTGGGAAGGCGCCTATAGAGTTCCTGCCCTGGTAAGGTGGCCGGGGAAAATAAAAGCTGGTTCAGTTTCAAATGCTATTACCGCTCATTTAGATTGGTTACCAACTTTGCTAGCAGCAGCAGGCGAACCAGATATCAAATCGAAACTTTTGTCAGGTTATAAAGTCGATAACAGAACGTTTAAAATTCACTTGGACGGCTATAATTTTTTGCCATATTTCACGGATAAAGAGAAAAAAAGCCCACGTAATGAATTCTTTTATTTTTCTGATGATGGCGATCTGACTGGCCTACGATATGACAATTGGAAATTTGTCTTCGCAGAACAAAGAGCGACAGGAACGTTGCAAATTTGGGCGGAACCTTTTACAAAATTAAGAGTTCCAAAGATTTTTAATCTTCGGATGGACCCTTACGAGCGTGCTGATATCACCTCCAATACATACTATGACTATTTGTTAAATCATGCATTTCTGATGATCCCTGCTCAAGAATATGTAGCTAAATTTCTAGCAACATTCAAAGAGTTTCCACCAAGACAAAAAGCAGCAAGTTTTTCTATAGATCAAGTTCTCGAAACTATGCAAAAAAGTCAAGGTGATTAATTTAATAAATCAACGTGTAGCAGTGATTAGTGGCTGCGCGCTTAATTGTGGTAAAATATTAGTCTCTGCATGAAATTAAAGCTATTCGTGTTTTGTTTCTTTTTTAACCTTTCTTTCTGTTTAGGCCAAATTGATCTACAGCCTTGATGGAATAAGGGAAAAGCAAAGCAATCAATCATTCAATTTATCAATGATACAATAACATTTGGAAGCAAAGATCAATCCAGAAGATAGAAATAGAAATACCGTATTGATCAGGAAGGTACTTTATGGATTGAACAGCCTATCTATACTCATCTTTTTCTTTGCAATTGATACAATCCGATCTATAGCATCAAAAAATCCTGAATGGAAACAGACTGAGCCATGCCAGGCACTAATAGAAGGTAATTTAGAAAAAATAATTGCTGTATCACATGCGAATATGGCGGGAAACCCCTTTTCGTCCATGCAATTTAAGGTGGCTTAATGTGGCTTGTTGCCCCTATTTGGTCCACCAGTGGTCCACGGATTTTTCCAGCTACTAAAAATTTTTTATTGGCTTATATCAGTCGGTTTATTGGGACTTTGCACAGTTTTCATACCATGTTTCACGTAACGTGGCTCAACACCCATATTCCAACGAATAGGACAAGCGGCAGCTATTAGCCCTTCATTTAACCATTGAGCTGTTCGTGGAATTTCTATAGGCGACCTTGTCATAGACCAATCATTGCAGCACAACGTTCCGACTATTGCTACAGCATCAAGAGTACTTGCAAGAGCATCCTTAATTTCACAATATTGTTTAAAAGATAGGTGAGTGACAAATCTTTCCTCATCATATTTATGAGCTAGAACCTTATCTCTAAATTTCAGGATTGAGTCTCCCGTTGTTTGTAATCGATTGGCTAAGGTATGAAAATAACTGTCTTTGACTTTTCCGCTGTTTATAGCATCATCTAATTCAGGAAATAAAAATGATCGAGATTGGGCGTATGCGTCTTGACTACCCCAGTCCATCTTAGACAGATTTTTCTTGAATTTTCTAAATAGATGACTTTGAGCTGGAATTTTTGTACGAAGTCTATTGAGAAATTCAGCGAAAATTTCTGCTATCTCTAACAAACTCGTTTGAAGAGCATCATCTAACAAGCTACATTCCAAAGCTACTTCGGCTGATAGATATTTCCGTTTTTCTTCTTCATATTTTTCTTTTGCCGTTAACAGCAGCTTAATTTTAAGGTCAGCATCAGCTACTCTTACAACTAAATCATTGATTAGATTCTCTTTAAACTCAATACGCTCTTGGAATAGCGGATCTTCGGAACCAAAATGCTCCAATATAAATCGAGATTCTCCTTCTCGAATGAAGTAGTGACTTGAGCCTGGAAAAAATTTTGAGTCATTCATGTTTACATTTCGTGTGATCGTTTTAAAATCTCTTGGATTTGGTGGCGAATTTGGTTGAGATAAAATAAATCACCAAATCATGAATTCTTGATTTGGTGATTTATTTAGCTCAAAAATCTGCTTTGGGTTGTGTGAAAGGCATTTCACTTTTAGATGCTTTATCCAAAAGACTAAGAATGGTTTTTTCAGCGACAGGTTTATAGTCCCAAACCTCGACACATAGGTTGAGTTGATTAGATATGATTTTGCTTGGTCTTTTTTCGTGAACGTGTCCATGCAATTGAAAGTGAGCATGCTTTTCATTTGAAGGAATGTGAATGAGTTCAATTGTGTGCTGGCCAATTTTTAGAAAAGCTGATTCTAAAACAATACTGAAGCCAACCCGCATCATATGGCTCGCATTGCGATCATGATTTCCACGGATACAGATCTTATGACCTTTAAGTTGAGAGCAAATAGAATGCAGATGATCGACGTCACCAAGTCCAAAATCACCAAGAAAGAAAACTTGATCGTCGGCATCAATGCAATCATTCCAATTCTTGATAAGACAACGATTCATTTCCTCTACAGTTTCAAATGGCCTACCTGTATACCTAATGATATTGGTATGGGAAAAATGCGTATCTGAAATGAACCATTTTTTCACTTTAACCGCCTCTACTCAAACTCTACAACAGGGTAGTTTTCAGCATAGGATTCACCTAAAACACCATAGTAGACGACTACTCGCTTTTCAAAGTCTACAGTGTAACTCACTACACCAGCTTCCCAAGAAGCTTTTAAGAATTCCGGAAAAGTGCTTTGTCCCGCTTGATCGATCCTTAAGGCTTTTATAAGAGCTTCACGATCAAATGGAGGAATATCAATAGTCGTTTTAACAAGAGGCATACCTTGATTTACAACAGGGCCATACTCAGTCAGATAAATACTCTGGCATGAAGGAAGGTTCCAAATATTTTGAGTAATCCCAGCTCTTCTTAAAGCTTCAGCCAGATAAGGAAAACCACCCACCTTAGGACGAATGCTCATAGCGAATTGTTGCGCTTTTAGAAGGTTTTTGACAGCTTTGCTCATGTTCTGCTCCTGGCTCGGATTAATGACACCCTCATTAAGGTTGTTCTATATTTTATCTTGTTCAATTTTTATTGAACAGTGTATTTTAATGAACAGATGGAGGTGTTCATGAAAGGTCGTTTTTTGATAGGTTCAAATGAAAAGCCTACAGAAGGAAACATTTATTCTGACAAATCAGCTCTCATCCTCGATTGGCTTTTACGAGAGGGAATCAAAAATGAAGATTTGTCTTTAAGAAATGTGAGCAAGGAGACTGGTGTAAGTCTTGGATTAGTACAACGTGTCTTTGAGGTTTTAGTTCTAAAGGGTATTTTGCAAACTGAAGGGGTTAGAACCGCCAAGAAGTTTTTCTTGAAAGATCCCAAGCGTCTTCTTGAAAACTGGTTAGAGTATTACAGCATTGTAAAAAAAAGCAAAATGAGAACCTATCGTTCAGGGTTCCAAAATAAAGAAGAGCTTTTAGAGGCGTTCAAAAAGTCCAATCTAAACAAGAAAGTAGCGCTGGCTCTTCATTCTGCAGCTGAAGCATATGGATATAAAAATACCAACTTAAACACTCTTGAATTATACCTGCTTGATCCTTTGATTAGACCACAACTTGAGAAAAAGTTATTATTAGAACCTCAGGAAAAAGGGTATGAGGTCTTGCTAATTGAACCCTACTATAAAAGTTTGCTCAGAGCAGCTTGCAATTCATGTCAAGATATCAGTACATCTCCGCTTATTTTGACTTTTTTGGATTTATATCACTTCCCTTTACGTGGGCAAGAACAAGCAGAATTTATGGCAGAACGCCTTCAAGAGCTTAAGCGTATTTATAAAAGTGGTAAATCGTCATGACATCTAATCAAGAAGACAAAATCATTTCAGAATTTTTAGAATCTATTGGTCCATGGCGAGATTTTATTGTAATTGGAGGTGGCTTTGCTCTTTTTATCTACAAACTTTATTTAAGCGATCCAAAATTGAAGAACTTTCCTGTTGGTACAAGAGATATCGACTCTCTTATTCCAAGGAAAATCCCCGAAGTATCAAAAAAGAACATTCAAAGTTATCTTCGTGAAGCGGGTTTCAAGCATGTCTTTAAAGATTTAGATGATCCGGCTACTGAAGCCTATGTGAAAGATATTGCAGGCGCAGAGGTTGAAATCGAATTCTTGACCGACGACTCTGTCAGAAACAACAAAGATAAAAATGTAGTTATTGCAGGTGTGGTAGCTCAACCACTAAGTTACTTAACTTTAAGCCTACAGACAACTTTAAAGTTTCAGACTTATTCAAAATTTACTGGAAATGTTGTGACGCCTGGCGCTTGGATATTCCATAAAGGCTTAACTTTTACGAAACGCAAAAGTAACCTCAAGATGCTTAAGGATCTTTATGGTATTTGGTATGTTGCCTCCCAGTTGGGTGCCCTTTCTGATCAGGCTTTATATGAATTCAAAGACCTAGCAAAACATCATCCAAAATGGGTTAAAACTCTTCAGAAAAACCTGAAAACTTGGTATGAGAATGCTACGCTATATGATTGGTCGAAATTGGAAGCGCAAGATCCCTCTGGTAGGCTAAGAAAGCTTAATTTTGAACAAATAGTACGAAATATTATTTGAAACCTGTTTAAGTCTGTTTGTAACGTTGGCACACAAAGATATGACTTGGGAGCCTTCGTTACATGCTTGGGACACAGTTGAGGTCCCAGCCATGGACCTGCTCCGTCAAGGTTTTATGTGCGCCTATACATAAAGACAATCGAGCTTCTATATCTCTTATGGGATCACGCGTCACACATACGCCAGGAGCTATCCTTTTCTTATCCCCATTTCGCTCTTGTTCAGCAAGCCACTGTCTTGCCAACTTTTCATCTTGAAAAGTTTTTATTTGATCAGGATAGCCCTTCTTGCGAAAGCGGACTCTGAAGGAAAAAACTTTTTTTGCACTGATTCGAACATCCAACAGGGAGATTTTTTTGATTGCTTCAATTTGATTCATATCGATGACCCTATCTTTGTAATAATAAGTTGGGTCAGCTACTGAAACTTCCGAGGAAATTGATGTCGGTTCCTGTGACTTGCTGTGATCATTTGGTCACCAGTGGTCCACGGCAGTGGAATCACCTTTTTAGCTAAATCTAACAAGACACTACAACACCATTTTAACACAGTTTTAAATGGGTTTTAAAAAGTGGGGCAACCAGGACTTGAACCTGGGACCAACGGATTATGAGTCCGCAGTAAAACCCCAGCTTACCGCAATTCGCGACAGCTAATTACAGGTAAGGATACTGTTTAAGAGCTTTTTCGTCTATCGCCAATTCAAGTCTTTTGAAGTCTCTTTTTGTTAGCCAGTGTCCCAAATTTGCCCCACGCATTTTATTCGCGTTCTTCTAAGATTCTTGCATATCGATTTCTGAAGAAGAGACCCTGATATAGTTATCCAACTATCTCTTCACACGCATCGAAGTTTCTTTTCCAGACAATTCAAAGGATTATTTTCTTGGCAAGGATACATTATGATCTGCAAATTTTGCCATGTTGCAGGCCGAATTCACCAGTAGACACATACGACGTACACTCGCTTTGTCAAACAAAATCGGTTTGACGATCATTATCTTTTAATATAGAATGATAGGCACATCAGATTTAGCCAGAATAGCTTACGAATCGTCATTAGGCTTTTTTTAGAATAAATTCCACTTTGCTATGCAAATATGATACTGATTCTTGAACGTTTATCTTATAATAAAACCTTTAGGCATCGGGGCTTACATAATTTTATTTTACTTATACATATAACTCATCTTTAAAACACACCAAGAATTTCATGTTCAATATCATCAATCACTATCATCCTTCATCTCCTCCACAAGCTTCTTCCTTTCTTGATCTTGGCGGTGCATTAACAGCTGTTGGCCTCATTGGTCTCGTATATCAATTCCGAACGCCTCTCTGGACTTTGATTCTAAGCATAAAAACTCCTTCGCAAAGAAACTTAATTTGGATTTTTAGTGGTGCAGGGCTTTTAGTAATCTTATTGAAAGTTTTGTTATTTGGTGACCAATGGGTGAAAGAAGGCCAGAGTCTCTTAACAAATCCCATATATTATGAACTTATTGCATGCATTTTGTTTATCATAGGGCCTTTATCAACTATTTGGTTTGCAAGCAATTTGAAAATATTCACTAGAAAAAACTGTAAAAAATTCTATAAAAAAATAGTCGAAGAGATATCGAAAAATGATGATAAACACTCCCAAGCTGCGTTTGAGATTTTTATGGCTAACTTCGACGATATTTGCTCCGTGATGAAATGCACAAATAAAGATGCATCTCATTTAGCCATTGATTTGGCAAATGAAGTTTTAAGCGACAACTATATCGTTGAACTATTAACCACTAAAAGACTAGATTCTCTAATCTATTTTTTTGAATGCATAGAGAAAAATCAATTAAGCTCAAAAGGAAATTTTTTCGTCAGCAAAATTTCTCAAAATTTGTTCTTAAATCACGAATCCTTTTTTTATAAACATCTTTCAATGGATGGCCTTGCCCTTTCGTCGAATATCTATAGAATTTTTTATTTCGAAAACTTGATTAAAAAATTTCCACTTTTAGACAGCCATCAACTAGGCTACTTATACGGTAATGAATTCAAAGCAATAAGGGCTGACGTGCTTATCACTGCGATGAAGCACATGATTTGCGCTTATAAGCAATTTCAAAACATACCAATTGAAAACATTACTTATGGCTTAAAGAATGTAAGTGAATTATTTCATAATTTATGCCTTAAAATTAGACGGCTAGAAAAGAAGGAAATTGACATATTTCACGAGTATGGCGAAGAGTGGTTGGCCTTACAACTGCTTTCTGGTTTTTTGGGAGAATTTAAAGGAATTAATAACAACACTACACCAATATCCAAAGAAATGGATATTCTTGTAAATCTTAATCAAGAATTTGCAAAAGCCCTTTCAAAGTCAATCGGAAGCCTTTCTTTAATAAAAGACAGTACAGTTATATATCAAAACATGATTTCCTTACTTAATGGTTTAGAAATCGGTACTCCTCCGGTTGCTGAATATGTAAACGAATTTGAAAAAGAGATGTGGGGGCAAATAGCAAAAAATGTTGTTTCAAGACTCTATCCACCTTATCTTAAGGGTTATCTTATATATTTTGGTGGTTGGCTTCCGCCAGATAGTTGTAAATTAAATCAAGGGTCTCAAGCAATTCTCGAAAATATTAGAAAGCTTCTATATGTCGATTTAAAACCTTTATTAGATCAAAATGCTTTAATGGCAAATGGAGATCTTATGAAAAATGCACTCCTTCCTCCATCTTTAATTTACGAGAACGGTGAATATGCCTACATAGATAGATTTAATCAAAGCAGAAGAATAATTCTTCCACCGCAAGATGAGACATCAATTATAGCAACAGTTAAACCAATTCTATATTAATTTTAACATTTGAAAATTTGGTAGACAGTTCCATTAACAGATAAACTCACGATCTTATAAGTTGATTTTAATAAGGTACATCGTATTCATTAATTATCGTTGAATAAATGATGATTTATGATTTTGATATACTTAAAAAAATTAGGGTTTTCCTTACGTCGCTCTTTAAGGTTTTATTCCCAACAGCTTCAAGATGAATTTCTCCACGGCTGCACCAATTTTTCGTTGTCGCCCCGAACGGGATAAAGGAATACCGATTTTACGGGACAAACGCGCTTGAGCTGCTGACACTCCAAAAAATCTTTTCCAAGAAAAGCCACCTCTGTTCATGTTATATTCCTTTAAATCTTAAGTCCGACTGTCTTAGCGTCAACAATGGCTTGAGCATATTTTGGTAAAATTTCGTACATTTGATCTTGCATTTTCTGCCTGCTAACATTGATCTCTTTACTTAGCTGAGAAAGTTGCAAAATTTTAATAGATAATTCAGCTTCAATGGTTTTGCGCTTCCCTGTAATTTCACGGTCAAGAGTTGCAATTTCGTTTGGAGAAACTCCTTTTTTAGAATCAAATACAAATTTGCTTTCATACGTTTTCCTCCAATCCATTAGCCGGGATATTAGCACACGACCAAAACCATTAATACTCATCAATTTTGTGATTTCGATATCTGCAGCTGTTTCGATCGAGTAACTTTGAAGAGTAGCAACTCGTCCTTGGCCGATTCCTTCAATGGTTGCTTTAGCGATCCTATTACTATCCAAATATTGTTTAAGCTGCTGTTGAAATCGATTTTGCAGAAGGCCTTGAAAACGTTTTTCTCGCTCTCTTCCAATGTCATCGTGTTTGCTTTTCAAATCGTTAATTTGATTGCGAAGGAATTCGAAAGAATAATTTTTCGCTAAAGTCTCATGTTGAAGACAAAGTGATTCCCATGTAGGAGTTATTGAATTCAAAGTTTCAGAAATTAAGGTAGTCAGTTTTTTCTTTCGCTGATTATACAATCTTAAGAAAACAATAAATGTACAAGGTCCTATCAATGCAATTATAGGAATCGCAGAGCTTAGAATTCCCGAAAATGCTGCAACAATCATGAAGAATAAAACCGCAAAGGGCGCGCGATAACTCTTAAGTTTTTTCCCTATCTGCAAAGCATTGTTTGAAGGAGCTGTTTGAAAATTTGCAATATCTGGTAATGGAGGAATACTTATAGGGGGATTTTATGCTAAGGAATTGTTGCCATAATCCCGATATATTAATATCAGTACTTGATTTAGGCCCTATAATAGGGAAGAAGGAAGCATTGCATTTTGTCTCTATATCGCACCATGGACAGCTCTTTACTTCCTGAAGAAAGTGATGTGATTGATGTGTAGAACATTGCTTCAATTTCGAGAATAATCCCAGTAATGAAGTAATCCAATCCTGTGGTGAAGGTCTAAATCCTAACTTCTCACCCTCTTTTGAAAAGGCGCGTTCAAAATTTAACCGCAAACTAGATGTGAGCGCATTCATTGGTAAGCTTGCTGGGGGATGGCTCATTTTCGTCAAATTCATATCAGCAGATATGCATAACGATACTCCGAGATAGCCTTTTCAATTGGCATGTCTCCAGGGCCTAAATACCTACCTGAAAATGGATGCCTAGAAGCAAAGCGCTGAAAAATTAATATTGCCAAGCCAAAATTATCATGATTAGGAGTGCGAATGACTCCTCTTTAGGATGTTTTATTTTGCATTTCTGGGGGTTGGTGAGTAGGTACTCCAACTTCACAAAACAAATATTTATTTTTTGAAAATATTTGAAATGAATCCCTATCGATAAATTGAACTGTAGCGTCAGACGCTACAAATAGATTACCGTGGTTGACATCTCCAATTACATGACCAGCTTCATGTATAACCGAACACGCGCGAGCAGTATTAATTGCAGCATGAATTAAAAATCGCCAATCTGCTTTAGGAAATTCCTGAAGTCTTATTTTTGGACTATATAGCTCAAAAATTGGCTTATGATCCGTCAATCGTGGCATCGTAAAACCGATGAGCTTATTGCCTGAAGTATGAATGGAAATAAGTTGCTTAAAGCAAGGGAATCATTTCATGCTGTGAGAGGTATTGCGCAACAAAGTCTTTATCATTTGTTAATAATTATTTAATAGATTTAAAGTCTTTTTATGTTATAATAAATTAAATCAAAGAGCAAAACATGTCATTTAATTTAAATTTGAATCATTTTTTTGTTAGTCCATTATCTACATATAATGAAATTAAAGACATTAATTCAAAGCCAAAATATTTTTTTATTTCTGAAAATCACGATGATAGATCTAAAACAGCGCTTTTTATAGAAGGAAACTATAATGAAGGAGATTTAGTTTTGGCAGAAAACTTTATTTCCATGTGCGAGATCGATCAAAACAGCTACCGATCTACAAGAGATCTAAAAAATAAAATCAAACTCATTGGATGGGATATACCTGAAATGAGTGTTGATTCTGATTTTCCATCAGGATCAGTTTCTGAAAAATTAAATAAATTATCAATACACTTAGCAGATTTATTCAAAAATTATTGTGGAATGTTCGACAGTCAGAGAAAAGAAATCATAGAAATTATTAGTTTAGATATCTGCAATGAAATTGAAGAACTGCACAAAAAACAGCGAAAAGAAGAAAATGAAATAACAAATATTGTTAAAGAACATAATATTTTAAAAAAATATAATTCCATTTCCAATGAGTTGAAAATAGATATTAAAAAAAATGAAATAGCATTAAATATATTGGCTTATGATATACCCAATTTGATAGATACCACCATAAATAAAATAGAATTCTATAACGAAAATAAAGAAAAATGCAGTTTAGATACAGATTTTATAGAAAAACTCGCTTTAAATTTTAGATTATTAAATGAGTGTTTTATTATTATTAATTGGCTGGAAAAAAAATCAACCAATCATCTAGTGGATTTAGAAAGTTGCATCAACTCAGAAAGAATTAGAAGCACTTTTCAAGATAGAACTATTTCTATGATTCAAACCCTAGAAAAAGTATCTTCTAGTGCAAAAACGATATTTGTAGTTGCAGGCATGAATCACTTTATTGAGGGTCAGGATGCCTTACAAAATCCTGAAATGAGGCTTCATAAATTTCATGAGTGGCTTAAAGATAAATCTGCTCTAGTTCTTGGGTTGAAATAAAAATTTTGATACTGTTAATTTTTATGTGTAAATCATTTCAGTCCATCTCTAAATCCAACCACTCTCCGTACCCATGAGCTAGGCAGGATCAATTCCTACAATAAGGCCAATATAAAGTGTAACCTTAAGAAGTGAGTATTTGAAATAAACCATCATTTCATCTTTATGCTCAGTGTTTATGTATAAGATCGTTAAAGTCGATAATAGAAGTGAAGAAATCATTTTCTACAACAGATCATCGACACCATTTACGTGTATTAGAACAGGTCTTATGGATATATTTTTAGGTAGAGCTAAACTTATAATTTTTTGTTTTACTTCATCGATGATGCTTTTAGTAATTTCTTGAGAATTAAATTTGATCTCGCATAAATAGCAAGTTCCAAATTTCGTTTGAATCATGTAGTCAATTTGACATCCTCGACGATCATTTGCTTTGCGTTGGAAAAATGGATTGTCATTGACGATTTCAGAAGGATCGATGCCAAGGATTTTTTGAACCGTTTTTCAGCATTTTCACTAAATTTACGTGTTGATTGAGCTTCTAAGTGTGAATAGCGTTCAAGCATTTGTAGAGTTTTATGCCCTAAGGCTGTTTTAATCTGAAGATTACTAGCTCCTTCTCGAGCCATAAGAGTAGCATAATGATGGCGAATTCCATGAAAAACAAATCCCTCAATGTAAGCTCGTTTGAGAGCTTCATTCCAGGCTTTATTGATATCAATTTTTCCAAAAGCATTCCAAGTTAAATTTAAGATTTCACCTTGCCTTGCTCCTGTAGTCAAACTCATCAAAAACAATGCAGTAAAGATAGGGTGACTTGCTTTGACATCAAGCAATTAAAAGCTTAGTGATTTCATCTTCAGAAAGTACACGATCTCTACCTGAATTTTCTTTGAACTTAGTTAAATTAAAGCATGGATTTTCATCGATTCATCGAAGATGTTTTGCATAGCTAAGAATAGGAGAAAGACTTGAAATGTATCTGTTTACTGTTGCGGGGCAGGGTTTATTCCCTTTAACGGTGGTTTATCAGCAAGATATTGTCTTTCCTTCCCAATAAGATCTGGGGTAAGGTGAATTAGATCATAGTTCCCTAGATGAGCCTTCCAATAATCAAGATGAGGGCTAACATTTTTAGCCGAACGAATGTACTGTAAAGCTCCATCGTTTATATAGCAATCGAGCAGTTGAGTGAAAGTATGTTGTTGTTTGTGTCGATCAAAGTTGAATTTTCCCAACTTAATCTCACGTTCTACATCAGCAGCCCAATCTTCTGCTTCTTGTTTACGATCGAAGTGACCACATACTATAGGATAGCCCTTTATGCGGACAACTGCTCGCCAGGAGTTCGTCTTTGTCCCATCTTTATCTTTTCTTTTGTATACAGAAGCCATAACTCAAACCTTTTGTTGGTGGTTCGAGCGGCTGGATGGTGCTTGTTAAAATTGTTTTTCGTTGCACCGCCATTGCACAGCAGCGTCAACATTAAACTTGATTATTGATATTCAAGCAAGCTTAATCATGCTGACAGATGCGTGTAAAGAAGTGGGGCAACCAGGACTTGAACCTGGGACCAACGGATTATGAGTCCGCTGCTCTGACCAACTGAGCTATTGCCCCAAAGAAGCGCTTAGCATAGCAAAGGATGGGATCTCAAATCAAGCATTTTTATATCAAAATAGTCCCTAACTTTAACCATTCAATTTTTTATCGAACGTTTAAATTAAATTTTAACTACCTGGAATCTCAAAAATTTCATCCTGAACAATTGCATAGTAGTTTTCTTCCTTTTTCTTTCTAAGCGATAACCCACTGACAAGTGTAGTAAATGCAGGCAAAATACCCACATCTGTACCAATAACAAAGCAAGGAAACTTATGCTTTTTCCCCACATAATTCACTGTGACGCAAGGATGAATATGTCCAGACCAGACAAATCCCAAGGGGTCGGGTTCGGGAAAATGTTTAAACACAAAAGGTGCTTTAAAATATTTTTCATGATGACAATGTACCTTCCAATCCTGGGGTAAAGATTTTTTTAGGCTGAGATCATGATTACCCAAAATCAAGTGAACCTCAAGGTTTACTGTCTTTAAAAATTCTGCAAAAAGCTGGACCGTGTGTGACGTTAATCCACGAGGTGCATGGATTAAGTCGCCTGCTATAATGCACTGCTTAGGTTTATATTTATCAATGACACTTTTAAGGTTGTTCAAATCTTCCTGCATGCAGCCTTCTGGTACATGAATCCCAAAAGAACGAAAGGTCGCCGCTTTGCCTAAATGGATATCGGCTATCACGAGAGTTTGTTCTTGTTCCCATAAAAGGGCTCGATCAGCTAAAAGCAGAATATCTTGACCCATGAGTTTGATTCGCTTCATGTTTTTACCCAGCTTTTCTGTATTTTTTCCATAATAGCTTTTAAATCTTCGTTGGAAAGATACTGACTTTCCCCTTCTACATAGATAGGCAAGGCAAAAGGAGATAGTTTACGCAGCTGAACAAACTTAAACGCACTGGTGCGAATTCTTTGTAAGACATCCTTTAACCTTTGCAGCTCTAAATCCTTGACTAGCACTTCTTGTTTAGCCTGTTGCAACAATAAATTAGTGGGATCAAATTTTGTAAAAACTTCATAGAGTAATGAGGTTGTCATCTGAATTTGCCTTAAAGATTTGCGCTTACTAATAAATCCTTGAATCACAAGACCAGCTATACGTGCGATGTCTCTAAAAGTTGTCTTGCCCATCTCCGAAATATTCACGGCTTCATTTAAATCTTCCTCTAGATTTGTTTCAGTAAAAAGCTCTTTAAAATCATCTTCAAGATTTACGAAAGGCTCAGCACTTAAAATTTCGCATCCATAATCATTACAGGCTAGGGTAAAACTGCTTTTCATCTTTTTTAGAAGGCGAAAAGCTACTAAAGTGTTTAAAGTTTGATGAATGGATCTTGATTCAAACGGATAAAAGAATAAATGCCACCCTTTCTTTGTATGCATGACTTCTACAAGAAGCTCTTGATGAGCGGGAATTTGACTGATTTTATTTTGAATTTTTAATACATCAGCAAATAAAGAGTACTCTGGATAGCTTTCAAACGAATCAGGAAAAGCTAAAACATCTCTCATGAACGCAGAAACGCTTGAGGAAAGAGGTAACCTTGTTCCGATCCACTGAGCGACTCTCAAAGCTGGTTTTTTAGATAACCTGACCACCGCCTCGGATTGATTGGTGCGCAACAGCTGATAACTCTTTCCTCCAAAAATAAAGGTCTCCTGGGGCTTTAATCGATTGACAAAGCTCTCCTCAATGACTCCTATCCTTTTTCCGGAAAGATATTTTAAAGCTAACATATTCCCCGTAGGAATCGTCCCTAGACTCATGCGATGAAGCTGTATTAAACGTCGGTCTTCGATCAAATAGCGTTCATTTTTAAATTTTAACTTATGAAATTCTGGATAAACTTCCAGGCTACGGCCTCCTTTTTCTAAAAACTCTATCATCCAGGCCAGCTGCTCCAAACTCATTTGAGAAAATGCAAAAGTGTTTGTAATTTCTTGAAAGATCTCATTTTTTGTAAAACCTCCAATCGCTTTGGAGATGATGTGTTGAATTAAGACGTCCCAACAATCTTTCAAAGGAGTTTTAGCTTCAACAAAATGCTGATCAAGTGCTTTACGAAGACTTAAAAACTCGATTAGTTCCATCGCGTGCGTGGGAACCCAAAGGAGATAACAAGGAGCCCAGGGACGATGATTACTCCGGCCAGCTCTTTGAATTAAACGGGCAACGCTTTTAGTGGATCCAATTTGAATCACTCTTTCCACTAAAGGAAAATCCACTCCTAAATCTAAAGAAGAAGTGCAAATGACTAAACGTAATTCTCCGGCTTTGGTGGCTTCCTCAATGCGTCTACGCTCTATAAGATCAATAGAGCTATGATGAATGGCTATCTTGGCTTTCCATTCGGGTTTTTCCTGTATAATTTTTTCATACCATTTTTCAGCTTGGGCGCGTGTATTGGTGAAAAGCAAAGTGGATTGATCCAAATCTAATTTTTGTAAAAGATAGGGAAACATTTGCAATCCAAAAAATCCAGACCCTGGAAGTTCATGGAGCGTTTCGGGCAATAATGTCTCAATCATCAAGACTCGTTTGCTTTCTACTTGAAAAGGTTTGAGCGTATGGTGCTTGCCTCCTAATACTTGAGCTGCCACTTGGCGATTTCCCAACGTTGCTGACATTCCCCATAATTGATAAGTGGCTATAGAGCAGAGCTGTGAAAGAAGGAGTTCCAGCATCACGCCCCTTTTGTTGCCTAGCAATTCATGCCATTCATCGACAATTACAGCTTTTAGCTCTTTAAAGCAGCCTTGCATATGTGGATCGGTTAGCAGCAAGGCCAGACTTTCAGGTGTCGTTAAAAGAATTTCAGGAGGAGATTTTTTTTGTTTTTGTCTGGCAATCTGTGAAGTATCTCCCGTGCGCATTTCTACTTTAAATGGCAAGTTGAGAAGTTCAATGGGTTTTAGCAGAGCTTTATGGACATCATTCGCTAAAGCTCTCAAGGGAGTAATATAGAGAATTTGGATCCCTCGGCCAGGTTCTCGAATGAGTTGGGCCAGAGGACCGCCAAAGGCCGCGTAAGTTTTGCCTGAGCCAGTAGGTACATAAATTAAACCGTTCTCACCCTCCAAATAGGCCTTCCAGCACTCTTCTTGAAAAGGCCATGGATGGATACCCATTTGTTTAAAAAATTTATATAGAAGCTTTAAATCTGGATTCATGATGAACCAATAAACTTTTTTACATCATCCAATTGATCAGCCTGCTCGGCGGTCTTATCCTTTCGCCATCTTAAAATGCGAGGAAATCTTAAAGCGACTCCTGACTTATGTCTGTTTGAAGGTTGAGCATTTTCAAAAGCAATTTCAAAAACGTAGAAGGGTTCTAGTTGCCTGACAGGTCCAAATTTTTCCGTCGTATGCCTTCGAATCCAGCGGTCTAGTTCCTCTATTTCTTTTTGATCTAAACCAGAATAAGCTTTTGCTATAGGAATTAATTGTCCTTCCTGCCAAACAGCAAACGTGTAGTCTGTATATAAGTTGGCACGACGTCCACTACCTGGCTGCGCGTAAAGAAGGACAGCATCAATGGTCATCGGAGCAAGCTTGAATTTCCACCACTCCCCTTTGGTTCGACCTGTACGATAGACAGATTGACGATCCTTCAACATAAGACCTTCAGCCATCAAATTTTTTGCGTTCAACTGAAGGTGTTTTAATTCTTCCCAACTTTTAAACGGCACCTCAGGAGAGAGGAGTAGGTAAGGAGACTGAATGTGGGCGATCAATCTTTTCAATTTTTCCCGTCTGATTTCGAATGGATCCTGCCGACAATCAAGACCCTCTTGGGATAAAAGATCATAGGCCATAAAAATTAAAGGGATTTCTTCTTGTATCTTCTTAGAGGGCTTTTTTCTGCCTAAGCGTTTTTGTAAGGCAAAAAAAGGCAAAGGCTTTTCATGCTGGAAAGCCAGTATCTCACCATCCAAAATGGCCGAAATTTTCCAATTTTTTGCTTCTTGAATAATTTCAGGACATTGTTCAGTAATGATTTCATTCCCACGCGACCATAAAAGAACGGATTCTTCATGCATAATCAATTGTGCCCGAATCCCGTCCCACTTCCATTCGGCCATCCATTGATAAGGACTCCCTAACAAATGAAGCTCTTTGTCCAAAGGACTCGCTAAATAAAACGGAAAGGGATGGGATGCAGAAATTTCTGCGTCTTTTAAATGACGTAAGTTTTCAAAAAATTCCCCGGAAGGGATTGTATTTGTATTGACTGCTTGAGCTAACTTCTCTTGAGGCACCTCTAATGCTAAAGATAAAGCTTTAAGTGTCACTTGCCTAGACGCTCCTACCCTAAATCCACCCGTTAAAAGCTTGTTGAATATAAAACAATTCTTGCGATCTAATTGTTTCCAAAAATTCAGCACAAATTGTTTCTTTACTTCTTCTGATTGGCTCTGCAGTGGGATGATATGAAGTTTCATCAATTCCCCTAATGCAGGTAAAGGCTTTGGATCCTCTGAGGGTGTGATTAACAAGGCTACGGTTTCCGCTGTGTCCCCTACAGCACTATGACACTCTTGATAAAGCCAGTCAGGGATTTGCAACCAATCTATGCACCATTTTTTAAGATCATGGCTACTTATCAAGCGTTTTAACCTTCGCCCCATTAAAAAAAATAAAGCCCATGCTGCATCATCTGGGGAGGATTTTTCAAAATATTCTTTAATAATTTGAATCTTTTCGTTGGTAGATTGTGTTTGATCGATATCGAAATAAAGTTTTTTAAAAGTCTCCATTCAATCTTCTCCTTCATCGCTTGACCAGCCGGCAAGATGAAACGAATAGGCCTCAATCTTCTTCATTTGATGGAGATAACGAGCAAGAACTTCCTCATTGCCATGGGTGACCCAAACTTTTTTGGCACAGGTCTCTTCAATGGTACCAATCAACGCATTCCAATCGGCGTGATCTGACAGGATAAAACCTGTATCAAACCCTTTTCTGCGTCGAGTTCCTCTTACCGCCATCCACCCTGAAGCTAAGGCAGTCTTATAAGGAGCAAACCGTTTTAGCCAGGGAGATCCTGCTGCGGATGGTGGTGCTAGAATGAGTTCATGTGTAAAATTTTTCAAATCAGATTCCTGGGGTTTTTTCCAGGCAGATAAAACAACACCTTCTTGTTCATAAATTTGATTAAGCGCAGCAATTGCACCATGCACCAAAACGGGTTGATCTGTATATTTTTTTAAAAGGGATTGCACGTGCTGTGCTTTACCCAGAGCATAGCAAAATAGAATTGAAGCTTGCTCTTGTTGAGCATTTTTTTGCCACCAATCAAAAATATCTTGAGCCACTTGTTCTGGAGAGGGCCAGCTATAAATAGGGAGGGCGAAAGTCGATTCCGTTAAAAATTCATCACACAAGAGCACCTCAAAAGGCTCACAGGTAGGATCAACCTGGCGCTTATAATCTCCAGATATGACAGTTACATTTGATCCGACCTCAATGCGTATTTGCGAGGATCCTAAAATATGTCCCGCTGGATGAAAGGAAATCCAAGCTTGCCCTAACTTAAATTTTTCTCTATAAGGTTTAGCAATAATTCTTGCGTCAGCACCTAAGCGGTAGCGCAAGATAGCTTCACAGGGCTTAGAGCAGTAATACAGATCAGAACCGGTATAGGCATGGTCTCCATGCGCATGTGTAATAAGAGCTACTGGGGTTGGAGACCAGGGATCAATAAAGCATTGACCAGCGTCACAATAAATGCCTTGACGAGTCTTTATAATAGAATGTGGCTGCATATCGTTACCCAATGAAATACTTCATGGCATATAATGCACATTATATAAAATCAATGATTAAAAATAGCAGCTTTTAAGTTACTTCTTTTATACTTTTCGATTAACAAACGAATTTTTTTATCCATTTAACTGATCCATTTCCAAACTACGTTTATATGAGATCATGGGCAGGGTTCTGCAAGGAGGATTCTCCTCCTTGCTTTGATATGTTATTAGAAGATCGGGTGCCTAGGTGACGAGAGACTATGAAAATGCTTTAAGAAGTTCCTCCACTTTTTTCTTAAACTGGTTATCTATCTCATCTTCCAAATTAGATCTTAAATTATGATTAAGATTAATTTCATCTTTGCAAATTTGGTCCTCTAATTGTATTTTTTTACGTAAGAGACGCATGTATTTTTTTTCCAAATCATCAATATTGAGTTCTTTTGTTTTCTTTTTTTCTTGGATCGCTTGATCAATTTTTTGTTTAGAACTCTGTGATATTTGTATTTCTAATAGCTGCATGTCCAAGGCATTCCTCTTCATGCGTTTTAAAGAAATATTTTTCTCTAACGTTTCTTTTGTTCTTAGATAAACCTCTTTTTGCTGTTTACAATAATTTGTAAAAATTTGAGGTAAATTTGTCACAGGTTCTCCCTGATCTTTTAAACACAGCTGTCGGGCTACGTAAATTAGTTTGAGAGTATCAGATAACGATTTGACTTTACAGACATGAAAGTTTAAATACCCATCTTTAATACCTTTAATACTATTTTGTAATTCCGCAATTTCATGCTCAAGTTTTTCGATGTGATTTTTTATTTCACTTGTAATTTCTTTTTGTAGAAATTCCATTTGGGTTTTCAAGGTTTGAATACTTTCGATTTCGTTGGATTCACTGACTTCTAAGTTCAAGCTAATGTATGTATTTAACCGTTGAAGAAGGTCGTTAAATCCCTCTGAGCAATTTTTCATTTGCAGATAATTATTTAAGTGATCTCTAAACTCAATTAAACCTTTTTTAGATTTGCTAAGAGCTGTTTTAGGGGGAGTATCATCCAAAGGTTTTTCTTTAAACTCAACAGGTAAGTGAGTCAATATATCCTTTAAATCTACATATTGATTTAAGCTCTTCACTAAAGACCTTAAAGCTTTTATATTGGTCTCTTGTATTTGTTTTTCTTCGAAAGTATAGGCGATTTTATGAGAGATAATTGGAGGAGGAACCGTGTAAAGATCTTGTGCTTTCGAACTTATATGAAGCAATGAATCTGTAAGATTGTTTTTAAGGGGTGAAAAATATTCTGAAAGCTTTTTTATTGATTTATTACATTCAACTGATGCTTTAACCAAAAATGGATTTAATAAGTTTTTTGTTAACGCCCCATGCAAAGCAGAGGCTGAATAAAAATCGTGCTCTTTTAAGCATTGAATGGCCACCTCTGCAAAAAACTCTATCGCTTGAATAACTTCTGCAGGACTGTCTTTTAAAATGCTTTCCACTATAAAATTTGTCATGTAGTTGTAGTAGTCACAGTATAAACTCCAAGAAGGCGCTATCACTTCCAACTCAGGATGATTCATCGCAATAAAAACTTCCGAGATATTTAGCTTTTTGGTGAGCCTTGTCACTAAATGTGTAAAGTCACTAGCTGCTTCATACTTATCGATTTTTCGTTCAAGCTCCCCTTTAGGATATTTAATCAAAGTTTCTACATGATTTTTTTGGAATTCAATTCTTGCTTCTAATTCTTTGATTAAGAGCGGCAGCTCGTTCGAATTAATATTTTTTTCAATAGCAGGAATAATTTTTTCCTCTATCCATCTTCTAGCGTTGTTGTCCGATTCCTTTAAAAATAAATTCTGAGGATATATCCCATAACTGATCCAATCTCTTAAAAATGAAAGGATTCTTTCTTGAAAATTTAAAATTTTATAGATGGATTGCTCATTTGTTACTTCGCCGGTGCTGGATTCGCGAACAATTTTTTGATTTGTCATTTCTACTAAATTGTAGAGGTTTTCTAAAAATTGTTCAGCTGAAGGGGTAATAAATAAATAGTAGAGGGATATTTCTAGGGAGGTAAACGCATTCTGCTCGAGCATTAAGTCATAAAGCTCTTGAGAATTTTTGCGATCTTCTATTTCGACTTTATTAAACAAGGAGAGTAAAAGATGAGAAAAAGTTTTTTGCTTGCACCACTCGGGAGTGAGTTGTTCTTCATGAATTTCGCGACAGATGCTCTCTCTAAAATTAGAGAATTCTATAATTCCTTTCCTATCTTCGACCTCTTCTAAATCTTTTTTATATTTTTCAAGTATTTTTAAGCTTTTTAACTTATCTTTGTTTGCACTTTTGCTTCTGACTAACTCTATAAAATCTTTTAAAATCTGATGAATAGAGATTAATCTATTTTCAAATCTGACGAGTTTTATTTCTTCGGCAAAAGCTTCTTGCATGTAACCAATCATCTGTTTTACAGATGAGATTAGATTCGAAATTTTTTTATCTTGGGTCCATATCAACTTCACCTCGCCTTTGATGTCTACATAAGAAATGTAGAGTCTTTTTTCCTTACGAGAAATTTCTTGATTAAGACTCACCATTTCAAGAAGTTTTTCCATTAAAAAATTTCTACGTTTGACGGAATCTGACAAGTCTTTTTCATTTCGATTTTTTTCATTTTTGGTAGGAGTCTTTAAAATGAGAGAGTTTTGACGTTGATGAAAATCTCTCTTCTGCTCAGTGGTTAAGGATTTTAAACTTGCAGATGAATGAGAGGTTGTAAGAAAAGGCGGATGAATTTTTTGTTTGTTAAAAACCTCTTTGGCCTTACTTTTTTGTTTCTCGTAGTGTTTTTCTATCTCACTTGATTTCTCTGAATCTCCTCTAGTTTCAGAGAGTGAATTCGAAGAACTTGAGTTCCTTTTCCTTTTATGCACCCCGGATGTACTATTGGCTAGCTGATCAGAGATCTTTTCAAAAACTTCTATCTCATGGCTGCTATTCGAGGAGGAACGATTGGAATCGGAACTCGTTGTTCTATGTAGAATAATATCTTTCCTGCTAGGTCCATAGGGAATAATATCACTTTCATTTGAAAAGGACCTGGCCGAGTCTAACTTGGCTATGTCTTGATGATCCGATCCATGACCTTGCACCAGATCTTGAATTTTTTTATCTTCCTCTTTCGGGATACCACTTATTGGAGCGCTGCTTGAAAATGACTGTGTCCGGAATCCGTTTGACTTATAACTTGAAGTAACAGAACTCATGTAAGATCCTAAAAATTAAAGGGATTAAAAAAAATATTTCAGATAATATTACATTGAAGAATAAATTTTTACAATCACTCAATTAAACTTTAATGTAAACAACAAATTTTAAACAATATACGCTATTAAACAAACTAAAATAATTAAATATTAAAAAGACATTATTCACAATAAAAGAAAACTACTCGTTTATATTCAACAAAAAATTGATTTATTATAAATATAAAATTCTTCATCAAAATAAGGGTAATCAATGCGTCTTAGAAAACTTCTTCTCCATGTGTGGAATTTATGGCCTCCTTTCTTTTTTTCAGGAATAAAGATTGTGAAGCGATCCAAGGACTTTCGCCACTTTACTGTAAAACTCAAATTGCGTTTTTGGAACGCCAATTATGTGGGAACTCAGTATGGGGGATCCATATTCTCTATGACCGATCCTTTTTATATGATTATGCTCATGCATAATCTAGGGAAAGATTTTGTGGTTTGGGACAAATCCGCCACGATTCGCTATAAAAAGCCAGGAAAAAGCGATTTATGGGCCGAGTTTAATCTTACACAGCAGGATCTTGAGGAAATTCATCAGACAATAGAGAACCAGGGCTATATGCATTGGATTCGTGTAGTAGAGATCAAAAATAATCAGCAGGAAATAGTTGCAGAGGTTGAAAAAGTGATTTCCATTAAACCCAAAAAGCATTAAAAAAAAGTTCGATCAAATGGCGAACAAGGAGTCACTCTCATGGAATTCACTTCAATCCCTACTATCAAAAAAGAAATTTGCCGAATTGGATTAGGCACTTGGGCTATTGGGGGTTGGATGTGGGGAGGAACCGAGGAAAAGGAAGCGATTGAGACAATCAAGCAGGCACTTAATAGAGGAATTAATCTGATTGATACTGCACCCGTCTACGGCTTTGGTCAATCAGAAGAAATTATTGGAAAAGCCTTAAAGGAATATGGAAAACGGGACCAAGTGATCTTAGCGACCAAAGTAGGCCTTTTTTGGGAAAATGAACAGGTCTTTCGTAATTCCACAAAAAAAAGACTCTTTAAAGAAGTGGAGGATTCTCTTCGACGCCTACAGGTCGATTACATCGATTTATACCAAGTTCATTGGCCAGATCCTTTAACGCCCATTGCTGAAACAGCAGAAGCCATGAACGAACTTTTAACCCAAGGAAAAGTTCGAGTTGTAGGTGTTAGTAACTACTCTGTAGATCAAATGGAAAAATTTAGCTTAAAATGTCCTTTGCATACCAGCCAACCTCCATTTAATATTTTCGAAAAAGATATTGAAAATACTGTTCTAGAGTATTGCCTTAGTCACGGCATTGCCATTTTAGCTTATGGCCCTCTATGCCGCGGTCTTTTAACTAAAAAATTAAAAATTGATACAGAATTTAAAGGAGATGATTTGCGAAAAATCGATCCGAAATTCCGTCCTCCCCGATTTGAAGAATATTTAAAATGTGTGGATTTATTAGATGATTGGGCCCAGCAAAAATATCAAAAATCCGTGATGTCTTTAGCGATTCGTTGGGTCCTAGATAAAGGCGCTAATATTGCCCTATGGGGAGCACGTCGCCCTCAACAATTGGACTTGATAGATACTGTCTGGGGATGGAAACTCACTAAAGACGATCTTCGAGAAATCGATCAAATTGTCGCTGAAACTATACCAGACCCCGTAGGACCTGAATTTATGGCCCCTCCTACAAGAGAAATGGCTTAATTCAATTTTTTTTAACAATCAGTCTGTTTGATGTTTATCGTGTAATCTTGTATGATCATTCAAAAAAGGAAGACCCCATGACGATCCCTGTACAAAAATTACGAGAAGTTATTTTTCAAATGCTATACAGCTATGATATTGGAAAAGCAAGTCAAGAGGATATGATCGAATTGATGATGAAAGAGCTTTCTGTTTCACGCTCTTCAGTGGCAGCCGCCCAACGACGAGTGGAAGAAATCCAAGCTATCCAAGAAGAACTAGATGAAATGATCGCGGGTGCTTCTTTTTCTTATGCATTTGAACGGATTCAAACTGTTGAGAGAAATATTCTACGCTTGGGCGTCTTTGAACTGTTTTTTGCGGGAAATATCCCCCCTAAGGTTGCCATCAGCGAAGCCGTGCGCTTAGCGCGAAAATTCAGTACGCCAGAAGCCGCTAATTTTATTAATGCCGTTTTAGACACTCTTCTAAAAGCAAAAACGGGTGAACAAATAGACATCCAAAAACTTTCTAAATCCATTGAGGACATGGCCAAAAGTGAAGAAATAGCTAAAAATCCTCCACCAGAAACCACGGAAACTCAGGAAAAATAAAAAGTGAATGTATCGGCGCCTGCATTGGAACAAAGTAAACCTTTGAAAGAAGTATGCACCTTCGGTATAGGAGGACCTGCCAGTTACTATATTGAGGTCCGCACCATTGATGAACTTAAAATAGCACTTGAATATAGTCAAAATCTGAACATTCCATTCTTCATTCTTGGAAAAGGTTCTAATTGCCTTTTTGATGACCGGGGCTATGCGGGTCTGATCATCCACAACAAAATCGATTTCAAAAACGAACCTTCTCCAGGGGTTTTTCACGTTGGTGCCGGATATAGTTTTTCTCTCTTAGGAGCACAAACAGCGCGCGCTGGATGGTCAGGTCTTGAATTCGCTTCTGGCATTCCAGGGAGTGTGGGAGGAGCAATTTTTATGAATGCCGGTGCAAATGGAAAAGAGACCTGCGAAACGTTAATTTCAGTCGAATTTTTAACGCCAGAGGGAACTTTAAAGGTATATTCCCATAAAGAAATGACATTTTCTTACCGTACCTCCTCTTTTCAAAAGATGCAAGGCTGTATTGTAGGAGCAACTTTTGCTCTTAATCAATTGCCAGAAGCTCGCTCTAAACAACTAGAGATCATTAATTATCGTAAAAATACACAGCCTTATGGAGATAAGTCAGCGGGTTGCATTTTTAGAAATCCCCTCCCAGCGCACGCAGGTGCTCTTATTGACAAAAGCGGCTTGAAAGGATCTCAAATGGGTGGAGCTAAAGTCTCAGAAATGCATGCAAATTTTATTGTGAACACTGCACAGGCTAAAGCATCCGATGTACTCAATTTAATCGAGTTTATAAAAAAAAGAGTCAAAGAACAAACAGGTTATGAATTAGAAAGTGAAGTGCGCTACATCCCTTACGAAACAAAAAATCATGAATGAGTTTCGAGCAGATTTACATTGCCACTCAACTTGCTCTGATGGAACGGTCTCGCCAGAAGAACTTATACGTATGGCTGCGGCGCGGGGACTCTCAGGGATTTCTATTACAGATCACGACACAACCGAAGCTTACACAAACATTCTTCCGTTAGCTCAAGACTTAGGCATAGAAATTATTTCAGGGGTGGAATTTTCTTCCTTTCTTGAAGATGTAAGTGTGCATATATTGGCTTATAGTTTTCCTTTAGATAGCCCTATCATTAAAAATTTCTGTTTAAGACACCATCAAAGACGCACACAACGTAATAGAGAAATTTTAAAACTTTTAAATACGCATGGTATTGCAATCCGAGAAGAAGATGTTCTAGAAGCCCTTTCTGCAGACTTTGAACATGTGGAAGGAGCCATTGGCCGTCCACACATCGCGCTGGCCATGTTAAAAAAAGGTTATGTCACTTCTATCCAAGAAGCGTTCAATAAATACCTGGCGGAGGGAAAGCCCTGTTATGCTCCAGGAGAATGTTTTTCAGTCAAAGAAACTTTAGATGTGATTCATGCAGCTAAAGGTTTAGCCATCATTGCTCACCCACACCTTCTTAAACACCCCAAAACCCTCAAAAAACTCTTAGAAATGAACTTCGATGGAATGGAGTGCTATTATGCTTGTTTTAATGCAGCGAGCGCCAAACGATGGCTTAAAATCGCCCAACATCGTCAATGGCTCATCACGGGCGGATCGGATTATCATGGATCTATCAAACCCAACATCTCCCTGGGTGCATCCTGGGTCAATGAAGAAACATTTCGCTTTTTAAAAAACCACTTTCAACAAGTCTCAAAATCCTAAATGTCTCAAACACTCCCTTTATATCAAACATTTATCAACCGTTTATTCGCCATCAATTTGCATGGGGGTATGAAATTAGGTTTAAAGAACATGGAAACGTTAAATGCTATGTTGGGAACCCCCACACAGCATTTTAAATGTATTCATGTTGCAGGTACCAACGGAAAAGGATCGGTTGTTTATAAAATCGCTAAAAGTTTAGAGAAAGAGGGATTGCGCGTAGGCCTATACACATCTCCCCACATCTCTTCCTTTAGAGAGCGTATTCAAATCAATGGCCAACTCATCGATGAATCTTCTGTCGTTGCAGGTTTATCGCGCATTTTTGAGGAAATAGACAAAAGCAAAATCCCCGCCACTTTTTTTGAAATTACCACAGCACTTGCTCTAAAATATTTTGCAGATCAAAAAGTAGACTATGTTGTGTTAGAAACAGGCCTGGGAGGACGTTTGGATGCCACTAATATTGTGACTCCAGTTCTTTCAATCATCACTTCGATTAGCCTAGAACACACAGAATATTTAGGTTCGACCCTTGAAGCAATCGCTAAAGAAAAAGGCGGGATTATTAAACCTTATGTGCCTATTTTTATTGGTCCTCGGGTTCCTCTAAAAGTTATACAAGAAATAGCTCAAGAAAAAAACAGCCCCTTAGAACAGATTCAAGGATCTTTTCAAGGTTTCAATGAAGAAAATAATGCGATCGCTCAAAAAGCCCTTGAATACTTAAAGATTAGTTCTTCCTCAATATGCGCAGGACTAGCTAAGCGCCCCCCTTGTCGCCTAGAATTAGTCCGCGATAATCCACCGGTGATCTTAGATGTCGGACATAATCCTGATGGTCTCATTCATCTCTTTAAAGCCCTTAAAAATAAGTATCCTCAGCAAGAGCTAAGGATCGTTTTAGGGCTTTCCAAAAATAAAGATATCGAGTCTTGTCTAGATATACTCAAAAAATATGGAAGCGCCTTTCATTTAGTCGAAGCTGCCAATGGTAGAGGATTAGAGGTGGAGAAGCTTGCAGAAAAGGCCAAGCAGCATCATCTTGAAAACATTTTTATCCATAAAAACATCTCCCAAGGCATTCAATTAGCTTTAGAAGCTGCACTCCAAGAAAAACAGGTCCTTGTCATTTGTGGGACATTTTTTATCATGGCAGAAGCAAGAGCCTGCCTAGGCATCCAAGAACCCCGCGATGCTCAAGACTTTAATGAACGCATCCTTAATAACTCGTAGGGTCTAGCTTCACCTTCCCATAAAAAACTTTGTAAATGGCGATGGTATAGGTAATCACGAGCGGCACCCCAATCATGGCAATCAAAAGAAGAATTCTTAGTGTCTTCGGTGAAGAGGCTGAATTGTAAATGGTGAGACTTAAGGCAGCAGGATCATTAGATGCTCGAATCACTTCAGGAAAAGTTCCTACGCCATATAAAGCCATTAAGCAAATAATATTCCCGCAGGAAGAAATGAAAGCCCATCCATCGTTTCCTTTAGAAATTTCTCGGGGAATATTCGCTATAAAAAACATATTAATGACTGCAATGATAAATAACTCCCAGCGATCCCGCACAATTTGCACCATGTGAGGAAAATAGATTAGGGTCGCTGCAGTAGTGATCGCATAACACATAATGAAAAAGATAATGGAAGGATTCACTCGTTCACGTAATTTATCGTGTAAAGCTCCTTCAGTTTTCATCACTAGATAAATAGAGCCATGCATCAGAAAAAGAGCAGTCGTCATGACTCCCACTAATAAGGCATAAGGATTAATAAATGACCAGAAGGTACCTATAAACTCTCCATGAGAGTCTAAAGGTATGCCTATAATTAAATTACCAAGCGCAATCCCTAACGTCAGGGAAATGATCAAACTTGCAAGAGTAAACATAATATCCCAGCTCCAGCGCCACCAAGCCATGGGCTGTTTACTCCGAAATTCAATCGCTACCGCACGGAAAATCAAGCCCGTCAGTAAAATCATAATTGGAAAATAAAAAGCGGAACAGAATGTCGCATATATAGGAGGAAACCCAGCAAATAAGGCCCCCCCTGCTGTCACAAGCCAAACACCATTTCCGTCCCAGACAGGTCCGATGGAATTTAGAATCACACGTCGCTCTCCATCATTTTCGCCAAAAAGATGTAACATGCCTACACCCAAATCAAATCCGTCTAAGATGGCATAGCCTGTCAAAAGGATGACAAACACCGAAAACCAAATAAATTCTAAATCACTGAGAAACGTCATCTTTTGTTCCTTCTTGTACTAGTACATATTGTTGGTGATAGGGTGTTGTTACATCAAGATCCGCAGGCCCATGCTGGAATTTCTCGTTGAGAAGATAAATGAATAAGATAAACAAAAAGGTGTAGACAAATCCAAATAATATGATGGAGCCCAAAACCTGTTCAGCGACCACAGCCTTAGATAAGCCATCGGAAATTCTTAACAATCCTTGAACTATCCATGGATACCTTCCCATTTCTGCTGTGACCCAGCCAGCTTGATTTCCAATTTGAGGAAAAATAGCTGACGCGACTAGCAATTTAAGCATCCATTTTTTTTGAAATAAAGTCCCTTTACGCCAGAAGTAGACAGTTAATAAAGAGGTCATCACCATCAAGCCCCAGGTAGCAATCATCAGATGGTACGTTTGAAATACCACTGAAACGCGCGGCCAATCTGCGCGAGGAAACGCATCTAACCCTTTAACTTCCGCATTAAAATCATGGAAAGATAAAAAACTCAGCATGTAGGGAATTTCTACAGCATAATCAAGGGTCTGAGTCTCAGAATTAGGAATACCCATAATCGACAAAGGTGCTCCTTTCTGTGTCTTATATAACCCCTCCATGGCCGCAAGCTTCGCTGGTTGATGTTCAGCAACGATCCGTCCACTGGAGTCTCCCGTAATCACCTGTAATACACAAGCCACTAAGGCCACTGAAACACCCACCTTGAGAGAGTTTTTGGCAAATTCGAAATGTCGATTTTTTAGAATATAATAAGCACCCACACTCATCACTAAAAAAGCTCCAGCTAGCCAACAACCGATGACGGTATGAAACAAACGAGTCATAGAGGAGGGATTAAAAACCATGGCCCAAAAGTCGGTAATCACGGCGCGGGCACCAAGCCCCTCGCCTTCAATTTGAAAACCTGCTGGGGTTTGCATCCATGAATTAGCCACTACAATCCATATCGCACTAAAGTGGGCCCCAAGACAAACCATCCACGTAGCAAAATAATGCATACCCGCACTTACCCGATTCCATCCAAACAAAAGTAACGCTAGAAAACCTGATTCAAGAAAAAAAGCAAAAACACCCTCGGCCGCTAATGCACTTCCAAATACATCTCCTACAAACCGTGAATAATTTGCCCAGTTCGTGCCAAATTCAAATTCCATGACAATACCAGTTGCCACACCTATCGCAAATGTCAAAGCAAAAACTTTGGTCCAAAATTTTGCCATCTCTAGATAGATAGGATTTTTCGTTTTCATATAAATCCCTTCCACGATCACCAGAATTAAACCTATCCCAATACTTAGAGGAGGATAGATGTAATGGAACATAATCGTGAGAGCAAATTGGAGACGGGCTAATACTTCGACATCCATGGTTGACCTTTACATTCTTAAAAATTCAGATTAATAGAATAAAAATTTTCCATCCATTTAAAAAGAGAAAGATGTATGATATTCTCTGCAGCTGATCGCAAACTTATATGAGATTGATACAAAATTTCTAGTCACTGTTTATCTTGTGAGGCTTCTTACCCTTTACCAATCAGTCATCTAGAATGATAAACCATAAAAATCCTATGTCTTCATCTAACAAGAGATCCTTTATGCCTAAAACACAATTGATGGGAATTTTAAATGCCACTCCCGATTCATTTTATGATCAAAGCCGTTTCTTTGACTTAGAAGCTGCTATCCAAAGAGGTGTACAGATCAGCCATGAAGGAGCAGATCTTATAGATATTGGAGGGGAATCTACCCGTCCCGGAGCCACACCAGTTTCTTTAGAAGAAGAGCTGCGCCGCGTCATCCCTTTAATCAAAGAGCTAAAGTCACGCGTTCACATTCCACTATCGATCGATACCCTTAAGCCACAAGTCGCCTTACAAGCTCTGCAAGCAGGTGCGGACTGGATCAATGATGTTTCCGGGTTTCGTGACCCCATGATGCGGGAGATTGCAGCTTCAAGTGGTGCTAAACTCTGTGTCATGCATATGCAAGGCACTCCAGAAACAATGCAATTAAACCCCCAGTATTCCACCTCCATCATCGACCACATAAAGACTTGGTTTTCAAACACTTTAGAAAAACTTATTCAAGCTGGTGTGAAAGAAGAAAAAATTGTTTTAGACCCAGGAATAGGCTTTGGAAAAACCGTTGCTCATAATCTTGAAATCATACACAATCTGCCTGAATTAAAAAGGCTGGGCTTTCCCATCCTTATAGGAGTCTCGCGAAAATCTTTCATGAGTAAAATACTTAACAAGCCAGCCAATGAACTTTTAGCGGCCACGCTTGCGATAAATTCTATAGCAGTATTATCCCAGGTAGATTTTATACGTGTGCACGATATACAAGCACACCGCGATGTGATAGATATAATAGAGGCCTATAAAAAAGCATCCTAGGTACCATAAGCGATATGTACATTTTGAGTTGGTTCGTTCCTGCTATTGAAATTGCTCTGATCGCGATCATTGTATACTACTTACTCTCATTCTTCTGGAATACCCGCACGATGGACCTCCTCTTTGGTCTTTTTGCCGTGGCCTGCATCTATGCCATCTCTATATGGTTACATCTGCCAGTTATTGAAAAATTAATGCATTATTTTGTCAGTGTGGCCGTGATTGCGCTGCTAATTATTTTCCAGCCGGAACTCCGCTTAGCACTCTCTAAATTAAGTGTGAAAGGGAAAAAGTATCGTGAAATTACTGAATTCGATAAATTTTTAGATCATATTTCGCAATCCATTTACAAAATGTCGGAAAGAAGAATCGGCGCTTTGATTGTATTGGAAAATCAAGATTCATTGGATGAGTATGCACAAAAAGCTGTAGTCATGAATGCTCAGTTTTCTCCGGAACTTTTAGAATCCATTTTTATTACTACAACCCCCCTTCATGATGGCGCTGTGATCATCAGAGGGACAACAATCCTCTCGGCAGCTACTATTCTGCCCTTAGCCGATGATAGCTCACAATTATCCAGATCGATGGGAACTCGCCACCGCGCGGGCCTGGGCATTAGTCAACAAACAGATGCCTTAATCGTTGTGGTTTCAGAAGAATCTGGAAAAGTTTCTATCGCGCGCGATGGCATCATGACACGTGGGGTCAAAATCGATCGATTTAAAGGAATCATGCGCAGTATTTTCACCCCTCCTAAAACAACTATCCAATCGGGCTTTGATGCTATAGGACGATTAAAAACATGGACACGTTAATCACAAAGCTTTTTATAGAAAATTGGCAGCGCAAATTGGTCGCACTGCTTGCGGCTTTAATTCTATGGCTCTTTGTTAATTATTCTATTTCTGCGACGAAAACGATTCCAGGAGTCCCCATACGCATTATCAATCTTCCAGCAGACAAAACTATCGTTGGTTTATTACCCAACGGAATATTAAACAAGAGGATTGCGCTTACTTTAAGCGGAAGCAAAAATGTCATTCGCGAGTTAGAGCCCGGGGACCTCGAGGTCTTAATTGATGCTTCTACCATCGATAGAGATGATTGGGTCTTAGTTTTAAACAAAAAAAACTTAGTCAGTTTAAGCCCTGATATCGACCTAGCCCATAGCATTTCCAATGTTGAACACACAGAATTTATCATCAAAATGAGCCGTTTAGTCACAGCTAAGATTCCGATCACCATTCTACCCCCTGTTGGAGATGCACCGCAAGGATATGAGCTCTTAGATATATGGCCTCAAAAATTAATGCAGACCATCAGTGGACCTGAAGAGGCCATTCAAAATTTAAAATCCCGTGGTTTAGAAGTTGTATTCGACTTAAGTGAGATCACAAAATCAGAGTTAGATGCCATAAGAAGTGCGCATTTAAATGCGCAGGATGATGAAATTAGTTTTTATGTACCCAATCATTGGAAGGAGGTGGCTATTCCCTTCCATAACAATGCTTTGGAAGAAATTAATGACCCTGATGCCCAACTATTGCGGATTGACTTTCTACGTGTTGAATTTCTTCCTATCGACCAAGAACTCCCTATCAGGGCCTTTTACCCCTTAAAAAGCTTGGATGAAATCAATCCTCAAAAGTACCCTTTAGCACCTAGTAAAAAACTCACGGAAAGACAAGGTGTGATGGTTTTTAACCAAAAAGTCTATACACAAAATGTGAGTCGACTTTTTGTAGATATTATTAAATCTAATCTTGAAATAGTAGTGGTTGCTGCGCCAAAAAGTGAGCGAGAGATCTTTGAATGGAGCGCAGAAGTGGTGGCAGCGCAGGAGCTTGAAGACACTTATGTTGCATATTTTATCGGTGACCAACAACAAGTTTCTGAATCCAAAATCCCTAACCATCAGCAAGAAGCCATGCTAAGGAAACGCTTCCGTAATTATTTACAAAAACTTTCACTCTTTATAAGCCCAGACCAAAAACTCCATATAGATAGTTTCCTTGAAGGGAACTCTATACAAGTTAAAAGTTAATTTATGCCAGCCGAACGTTTTTTTATCCCTTCCCCTCTAATCCCAGATGCTGAAATTCATCTCGAAGGCACCGAATTTCATCATTTAGCCCATGTGATGCGACTCAAAGAAGGAGACAGCGCGGAGATTGTGAATGGAAATGGAGTGCTTGCCCACGCCATTTTAACCCATAAGGATAAAAAAAGAGCTTTGTTTAGGATCGTGTCTATTCAGGAGAAAAAGAAGGAGGCGCGCGCTTTAATTTTAGCCCAAGCACTTCCTCGGATTAATCGATTAGATTTCATTATTGAAAAAGCAACTGAATTAGGAGTCACGCACTTTTGGCTTTTTCCCGGGCACTTAAGCGAACGAAAAGCCTTGACAGACCATCAGTTAGAACGTCTAGATAATCTCATTATTTCTGCCATGAAGCAGTGTGGACGCTTATTTAAACCTTCCTTAGAGATAAAAAATTCCTTAGACCAATGGCCCTCACTTTCCCATCCAGCCTATTTTGGAGATGTAAGAGAAGAAGCCCCTTCTTATTTTAAACTTCATCAACCAAAAGATGATGCCCTATTCTTTATAGGACCTGAATCTGGCTTTTCGGACAAGGAAGAAAAGATCTTGCAAAAATTAGGAGCCCAGGGAGTAAAACTGCATTCTAACACTTTACGCACCGATACTGCAGCACTTGTGGCTCTTAGCCTAATGAGCCAAGATAGTATTTAATCCGATTCCTCTCGAAATTCGGTCGCAATCATAGGTCTAAGAAATGGATTATCTAGGAAGCTGTTCAAAACCATCCAGAAGTTGCTGCACACGTACATCCCATGTATGTTCTTGCATCACTTTTTCACGACCACAAGATACTATTTCCTCTCTAAGCTGAGGATTGTTTAAGTATTCATTCACCCACCCGTCTATCTCTTGCCATCCTTTAGGAGGATAGATCAAAATATTTTTCTGATGCTCAAAATTTGCTCTTACCCATAGATTATCTGAGGTGATAGGCAAAGCCCCACAAGCTAAGCCCGTGAAGATCCGTTCATGCGTTCCATTTTTAAAAAAAGGCATGCTATTTAAACACAATTTACTTTGTTTTAGAATATCCAGAGATTCTGCAAAATTGACAGGAGAATGAATCGTTACATTTGGCATGCCTTTTAGAGAGTGTTCCCATCCTAAAATAGGTTCTTCTACCCGCCAGCAAACATCTCCGAAAACATGGACCTGTGCACTTTTAATCCCTCTTATTAACTCCGTACGATCTTTTCCTCGCATGTAATTATCCACAAAGTAAGCATAATCATGAATTTTTTGTTCCAACTCATCGGCTTGATCGAATGATAGATGATGCTCAAGAATTTGATCTTTCACAGCCTGATATAAAGGTGTTTTATTATCACTTAAAATTTTCTCTATGGCAGATTCTATGATCTCCACATCGACTTTATTGAAATGTGCACGCCAATAGTCCTTTAAATTCTCGTGGTCATAACAACTTCCTATAAAAACAACATCATAAAGCCGCTCTTGATGAGGAGCGGGACCCAGTTCACGTTCAACGGCGTGAGCCCAGAAAAAAACCTTTTGAAACTGCTTGGATTTGACATATTCGCAGTCGAAATGATCTACACATGTAATCAGGGTGTTTTGGCTTTTTAATACTTCACGGTAGTTAAAGGCCGGATCTACAAAAAATGCCACATGCGGAACGCCTGTATAATCCGCAATATATCTGCCGTCTGCAGAAGGGATGATGGAGTTAAATGAACAAGTAAACAGAGTTTCTTCAGGTTTACAGGCGCGCATAAATTCCGCCTGTTGCTCTTTAAGTGTATGAAAATCAATTATACTTGTTTCAATGCCTATGCGGTTAAAGGCTTCAGCTAATTTTAAACAAAAATAACGTTTAGATTCGTATAAGTTGTAATTCGAGAGTAAAGCGACATGCATAGGGATACCTGATTGCTCTTTTTGTCTTAAAATGCCTCTTTTCTAATAATTTTTCATTCTTTTTTCCTAAATTTTCTTGTGCCCCTGGATTTTTTGGATTAAAAACACAATAATTTAGTTTTATAAATATTAATTAACATCTTATTAACAATAAATTAATAAACAATCATGTTATAATATTATTATTAGTAATCATAGGAGGATATAAATGCCTACTATATCTGGTAATAATTATCATCATGATGATCTGGCCCCCATTAATAAACCAGAGCCACAAACTACCTCTCCTACTAAAAATGATTCTGAAGGCTCTCTTATTTCAGGAAGAAGAATCTCATTAGTTTCTCAAAGGGTGCAAATGTATGAAACGATGACGCAAAAAGCTCAAGATGCATTACCCAAAGCTCCTTTAAAGGGAAAAGAATTTACCCCCTCCCAATCTCCACAAAATACGGCTTCAAGTGAAAAAATCAATCGCTTATCAAAAGAAATTATACCCAAAACACCTTCCAATCAAGAGTCTGCAGCCACGCACCAGCTCATTGACCCAGAAGTCAGATTAGGGTCTTATGAAAATGATTATGATATGGAAATTCTAGATGACTGGGTAGCGCATTTTGAAGAAACGTTAGATGAATTAAAAATGGATGAGGATTTGCCTGAGTTAGACCAAGAAAGCGCAAGTTTTGATCAGTTCGTCAATGAACTCCTTGCAGCACCTGATATAGACGAACCTGCTACTAGTAATGAAAACGTTCAATCTAAGGAAATAAAAAATGAGGAAACACCTAAACAAGAACCTGCAAAAAACATTTCCAAGCAAAATAAGCCCAGTGAGCCTCTTATAGATGAACGTTTTAAGGATTTCTCTGCGTTGCAAAAAAAATTAACCAAAAGCAATATGAAATTAGTGCTAAACTCAAAAGGAGAAACTTTAGCAAAACGCAGGTTTGGAATCTTTAAAAGTGGTCGAAGCGATAAAACGCAAAATGCGCTCAGAGACGTTCTAGGAAAGATCAATACAGCTCTTGTAGCAGGACATAAATCTTTTGTTGATGAAAACAACCAAGTGCAAGATTTTCAAACGCTCATTGACGGCTTTCTAAATACTAAATATGCCCAAAATGTGATGAAAAATGCGCCTGATATTGCGATGAATGTCATGGGGTTCTATCTAAAAACACTACAAGAAAATGACACTTCTAAAAACTTGACTGAATTTAACAAACATCTAACTACATTTAAAGATCACTTCATTAACATAAGCGATAAGAAAAATTTTGAGGGGGAAGCAGCCTTAAAATTTATAACAACTCTCCAGATGTCCGCCAAAGCGGCTGTTGCTTACAAAAAAAATCAAGAAGCAGAAAATCAAGTACGCGCAGATCGAAAGAGAGAATCTCTAGATATCATCAAAAATCTTGAATCTTATACCCTTCCATCAGACATTCGCCTAAATGAAAATGAAAATAAGAAATTAAATTATAATTTAAATGAATTAATAAAAACTGAGGATTCCTTTTTCAGTAAAATTTCTCACTTGCCCCAGCAATTTCAAACTCTTTTGGAAAATAATTTACTGTCACAAGAAGAATTTAACTCATACAGTGCCATTATAAATCCGCTTTTATCCGAGGCGAAGGCCCTTAACACAGAACTCCAAGGATTGAAGGGAAAGGAACTGAATGAGCAAATAAAAACTATTTTAGAACTCTACTCACCCAGTAAGATCCAAACCTATCTAAAAACTTTTATGCCTTACATGCGAGTATATAGACAAATAGAACAAAAAATTGATCAAATCAAAAAGTCTGACCTGAATTTTTATAATACTCTAGGGATTCCCAGCTCACTGACTAGCCTTGAAGATTTAGCCATCGAGCCCGTTCAAAGATTACCTAGACATCAAATGTTGCTTAAAGAGATGATTAAAAATGTGAATGCGGAAGAGGCTAAAGCAGCGTTACAAGCTGAATTAAATTTCGTGAATAATTATGTCACCATCATTAATGACGAAATTCCTAAGTAAAGGAGATACAGACACCCACGAAACACATGCATTCCACACATATTTTTGATGATTTTGGGTGCCTCTTTCGAAAAAGTAGGCTATTGTCCTATATATTCTTAAGAAGTGATTTGTATGGTTTTTTGAAAATTTGACGCATCCACTTGCTCATGCTTTAAATGATCACAGGCAAATACCCTCAAGTATTGCAGATTTTTCATCGTATAAAGATAGGGAATACATCCTTCAGTTATTCTCGAATTATTGAAAAGCCTTAAACTCTCAAGAGTTGGAATGGATGCAATATATTTGATTCCTGTATCAGTCATCCAAAAACATCTTCCGATCTCCAAATACCGTAAGTGCTTGAATGCAGACCATGTTGACATTCCTTCATCATGTAAACGAGCATCACTTATCATCAACGAATTTAAATGCATCAGTTTTGAAAGGATTTTAAAACCAGACTGTCCCCACCAGGGACGCTCCAAAATTAGAGTTTTTAAGTGATTTAAACGCGTGAGATACTCAACGCCACTTCTTGTAATCTTGGATAATGATTTTAATTTGAGAATCTCTAATTTTTCTATGTTTGCAATATAACGAAGGGCGGTGTTATCTGCATAATCCACATGAAATGAAATTTCTAATTCTTTCAAACTCTTAAAACCAGAAAGAGCTTGCAATCCCCGGCCCGACACATAGCAGTAATCCAATTTTAGTTTTTCAAGTGAGGGCAAATCGTGTAACTTTAGCATTCCATCTTCGACGTCGCAATAGATAAACTCTAATGACTTCAATTTTTTCATTGAGGAGAGATACGAGACTCCTCGACTTGTGATATATGCACGTTGCAGAAAAAGTGAAGATAGATTAGGCAACTGCGATATATATTTTAAGTCATCGTCCTCCACATCCTCACAGTCTGTTAGATGTAGAGTTTCAAGATTTTGAAGATTCACCAGCTCAGAAAAAAAATTTGATGTAATTTTTTCACATTCGTTAAGCTCTAAATGAACAAGGTTTTTTAGCTCACAGATTTTCTTTAAGCCCTTTTGACTAAAACGTAAAGAATCGAGCTTTAAAATTTTTAGAGACGGTAATAAAACCAACTCATCCAACCACTCGTTGACCCCACTCCATATTTTTACTTCGATTAACTGCGGACAATTGCGTACAATGTATTGAAATTCACTTAAAGGCATTTTATAGGCCTCTAAAGTAATCGATGTAGGCTGATTAGCAATCAAATTTGCTATTTTCTCATTCATGTTAAATAGAACTTTTCAAAAAAAATTTAAATTTTACGCATTAAAACAAATACATAAAATTTAGTTCAACAAAAAATTCAGCTATGAACAAATTTTAATTATATAAATCTTAATTCTGATGCAAAGGGTGGGACTTGAGAGAACCTACTGAGAAATCTATCCTCAATGAGCTTTTTGATTATGAATACTCTGCGTTTCAACTCTAACACTAAAAAACTTATAGACCTAGTTTTTTTCTGAAAGCTTTTGATAACCTAAAAAAACGAGGGGCTGGATAAGTCCCTTCGTAATCATAGGTGATGAATTGATTCTTGAGAAGCATCTGCACTCCTTTGTCTGAAAGAGGTTCCGGTATTAATGCATTTAAATCTTCCAAAACAATCGGTTGCCGGCTCGCAATGACGGCTAATATTTTTATAGCATATCCACTACAGGTCTGTTTTACACGCTGATCTTTCCAGATTAAATCCCTGTAATATCCAAATTCAGTAAACGTTAGATGAGATTTTTTCAAATCTCTGATAATATCTTTTGTCAGATCTTCTTCATTGCTCTCATTTACGAATAATTTGTTGTACATGATTTCCACTTCTTCACGCAAATCAGGATGCTTTTCCCAAAATTGATAGGAAACTTCAAGGATAGCACCTAAAAGACTACCTGGATAAAAATCACGATCCTCTAATGGATCTGCACGTAAACGTTCCATAGCTAGAGGAACTAAATATTCAATTCCAATATTTTGTAATATCATTCGTACCAAGTCGTCTGCCTTAAACTCATTGAGAGGAATTTGCCGTAGTTGAAGACACTTTTTTTCAAGCGGAGAATTACTCTGAGGGTTTCCCCAGTCAGATTTTTCTAATTCTTGAAGAGATTTATTAAGATCGAAATTCATGAATCTTCCTTAATTTTAATGTTGAGTTAAAAAATGGAAAATTGATTCTCCATCATGTTCAGTTCAAATGTAGAGACTATAAGAAAAGTCAGCCTACCGACTCACACAATTATTATTCACCATCTTAATGAGTTAAAACTTTTGGCTCTATCTAGATCGGGCACAAATCTGTGGTTAATCAGTAAGATTATGCAATCGATTGAAACAATAGACAAGTACTTTCTGAGATTCAATAGGATTCTTTTAAACTTTACTACTAAAAAGTACTCTTTTGGACTCTTTTGCTAAATTTTTCGTCCCTTCGTAATCATATGCTCTTAAAATTTATAAAAAAATCAGGACAAAAAAAGCTGATTTTTCAAATCTACGTGAGTTTTAAAAGATGTTAAATACAGTCTGGTGCGATAACCGAATATTTCATGTGATCAAATTATCAATTTGAATGAAAATTTTTGAAGAAAATTCATTTCATTAATCAAAATAGAGGGAAACATATTTTTATAATAAGAATGGATAGATCGTTAAATAAAGAATGTGGAAAATGATTGAAAGAAAAGAGACAAAAAAAAAGCTTGGCGGCGACCTACTCTCCCACACTCTTGCGTGTAGTACCATCGGCGATGAGAGGCTTGACTTCTGAGTTCGGTATGGGATCAGGTATTTCCCTCTCTCTATTGCCACCAAGCAAACTTGAATGCTTGTTTAAAGCTGGCAAATGATTGCTTTTAAAATCTGTATCTAGCGCTTCGCTTTCACTTACATAAATCGACGCTTGAATTTCAAGTCTTACCTTGGCTTTTTCATGCGTCAGCTTGTAGTCTTTTTTGTTACTTTGACCCAACTTGTCTCGATAAAGAAAGTTGGTCAAGCCAATCGACTTATTAGTATTGGTTAGCTCAACGTATTACTACGCTTACACATCCAACCTATCTACCACGTAGTCTTCGTGGTGTCTAATTGGGATACCTTATCTTGAGGGAGGCTTGGCGTTTAGATGCTTTCAACGCTTATCCTTTCCGAACTTAGCTACCCGGCTATGCACTTGGCAGTACAACCGGTACACCATTGGTTCGTTCACTTCGGTCCTCTCGTACTAGAAGCAACTCCTCTCAAGTATCCTGCGCCCACAACAGATAGG